>JAJQES010000361.1 GCA_021201565.1 Tannerellaceae bacterium | reverse complement strand
GATATAAATAATATGACATTCAACCGGCTAACCCATGTTTTCATCACAGGATGTTTCCTGTTTTTTTATACACTATCCTGTACAAAAACGGCTCCCTTACCGGTCCCGGAAAGTGAGTATGAACACTGGAAACAACTGATCTATGCCTCTGCTTATTCCGATATGAATGCCTCAAAAGAAGCTGTCCGGAAAGCATACTCTTTGGCAGAGGATTCCATACAGATATGCGAAATAAAAATAAAAGAAGGAAATCTGTTCTATATGGAATCCAAATATGATTCCCTGCTATCGGTACTTGAATTTGTAGAGGACTATTGTAACCGGCATGCTACCTCCGGAGATATTCTTCCCGTGCTGCTTACCTGTTATGACCTGCGGGCCAAAATCCATATCCATACTTCACAATATGACTCCATTCTATTCTACCATCAAAAAGCCTATGAATTGGCTGAACGGTATCAACTGGATGGTTTGCCTACAATCACCCTCAACCTGGCCGATGCGTATCTCGAGAACAATGAGTATGTCACGGCCGTTAACCTGTACCGCAACCTGTTGCGCCGGGAAAACTTTTTCCATCTTTCCCCCTTTCTCTATTTTGATATTTATAACGGATTAGGACGATCTTATCTGCAATTGAGAAATTTTGACCTCTGTAATTTTTATCTTGATAAAGCATCCGGATATCTTCCGGAAGTAGATTCAATTTACAGGTATTACCACTTTTCCGTCCGTGGCACTGCTTACCACCTGATGAAAGAACACGATAAATCCCTGACTTCTTTCCTGAAAGCAAAAGAACTGGTGGAAAACCATCCGGGCTTTTTCTACCAAAAAAGCCTGGCACTGTTAAATCTGGCTGAAGTCTATCTCGTAAAAGGAGAACCAGACTCCACCCGTAAGTTCCTGGAAGAGAGTGAACCCTTTTTCAGGGAAATAGAAAACCCATCCGGGATCTATCATATAGAAACGCTTAAAATGGGGACCGCCATTTATGAAAAGAACTGGACGGAAGCTACCCGGATCCTCCAAAACGCCTATCAGCCAGATGAAGCGGTCCAATTGGACCTGGTCAATCTGCGACAAGCTTACCTGCAGGAGTACTACGAACAAACAGGCCGCTATAAAGAAGCCTATCAACTCCTCAGCCAGGAAAAACAGCTGGAAGATTCACTACGGAATGAAACGGTAAAGAATAATGTGGCGGAAATCGAATTACGCTATCAGCAGGATACCACCCTGATGAACCGGAATATAGTCATCGCGCGGAAAGAAAGTGAAGCCAAAACATTAAAATATGGGTTGACAGTTACCGGATTTATTACCTTCCTGTTAATTGCCGGCCTGCTGGGTGTGATCTTCTACACCCGCAAACAAAAAGAATACACGGAAATGAAAAACCGGTTACGCTTCGCAGATCTGAAAATGGAGAATATCCGTAACCGTATCTCTCCCCATTTTATCTTTAACAACCTAAACCGCATCCTGCATAGTCCGGAACCACCGGAACAACGTCTGGCCCACCTCTCCGGACTGATCCGTTTACTACGTTCCAACCTCCTGCTCGTAGACCGGACCCTGATTACCTTACAGGAAGAGCTGGATTTTGTAGAACAATACATCCAGGTAGAGAAACAATCCATGCAGGGGGAATTTATCTATACATTAGAAATTGCTCCCGGAATTGACCGCGACACCATTCAAATTCCTTCTATGATGATCCAGATCCCGGTTGAAAATGCTGTGAAACACGGTCTGCGGGGAAAAGAGGGCAGGAAAGAACTCTCCATCCTTATTAACCGGCCGGAAGAAGGGATCATCCGGATACTCATCACCGACAACGGACCCGGATTCCATCCGGCTACCCTCACCGGCCGGAACCATACCGGAACCGGATTAAAAGTAATCCGCCAGACCATCCATATTTATAACCTATTCAATAAGGACCGGTTGAATATGGAAATCAGCAACAAAGAAGAAGAGGGCCAAATCACGGGTTGCCGGATTGAAATCCGGATGCCGGAACAGATCATTTCACCGGAAGCGGAAACTCACTGAGGCGGTTGATACAATACAAAATCCAGCCGGGCGGGATCGTCCGGGAATATCCGGCGGGCAAAGGCAGTGATCTCCTCCACCGTCTCCCGGTCGGCCTGTTTACGGGAAGTGATCTTCCATAGCTGTGCCTGTTTCAATACATGCGTATCTACCGGCACACTCAGCTCCCCGGGATCGAATTGTTTCCAGATGCCCAAATCTACCGCACTATCCCGGCGGACCATCCACCGGAGAAACATGTGTAATTTCTTACAGGCAGAAGCGCCGTTAAATACAGGGATCTGTGGAATGTGCCCGAATTGCTTCTGAAGCAGGTGAACAGGTTCTTCACCGGAAGCAAGTATCCATTCTTCCATGGAAGGATACGTGGTATAAATAGTGTAAAGAACCGAACAAACTTCATACAGGTCATGCCATTTACAGAAACGGTACATAGTGGTCCGGTTTTCACACAGGGAAGTAAACTCCCTGTTTTGAATAAATTCCAGTGGTGAGGGATCCATGTGCCGGTGTATCTTATCCAACACCGGAATAAATACTTTCCTGGACCCATACGCCAGCCAGGCAGAGATAAATCCACTGATCTCTATATCCTGTTTAGTCCGGTAACGGTGCGGAAACTGCACCGGATCTGTCTGTATAAAACCTTCCACCTCATACAGGTCTGCCAACTCACTCCATTCTTCCTGTAAACCCTCAGGTCTGTTTTTCTCCATCTTCATTTCAGAGGTAAAGATAAAAAAATATACCATACCCCTCATTAAACCGGCTTTTCTCTTAGCACAAAAACATAGAGAATGAGCGTCCTTTGTACAGGAATGATATGCCTTAGCCAAACCTAAAGCAAACTATATCTTAACTAAGTTGGGACTGATTTCCTCTTATCCCATAAACCATTTCATCCAGATAGTCTCCGTTTTTATACAATGTATTTTTAAAACAGGCTTCCAATGTAAATCCGGCTTTTTCCAGGACACGTTGGGAAGCCCGGTTGCGTCCGAACGGACGGGCAAAAATACGGGTGATGTCTAAAGTCTCAAATCCATAGGCCACTATCTGCCGGACAGCTTCGGTCATATATCCCCTTCCCCAATATTCTTCGGCAAGGAAATAACCCAGCTCCGCATTTTTACAATGAATATCCGTCTGAGGCGAAAGACTGATAGAACCGGCTAACTCATCATCCACCGTAATAGCAAAAAAAAGAGCCGGTTCGGTTTGCATAGTCATCCTAATAAATCTTTCCGCATCCTCTTCCGTATAGGGATGTGGAAATCCATCCGTCAGATTACAGGCGATCCGCGGATTATTAGCCTGGCGGGCCAATAACGGAATATCCTCTATCCGCCATGTTCTTAACCGGATTTTCATAGCTGTTGTTTTACCAGTTCCGACGGTCTGGTAGCATGTCTTTGCAGGATAGTACCTTCTTCATCTAATTCAATATACCAGGGGATTGCAAGCATTCCATCCCGGTCATAGATACGTCGCAGGTCATCTATTAACTCAGAAGAAGCTTTTATATGCGTCCCTTCCAGATCGTAATACCGGATCATTTCCTGCCATTTTTCCAATGCTCTGTCATCATCAATAGAGATGTATAACAGGGCATAATCATTCTCTTTGATCCATTTACCGAATGCCTCTTTATGGGCAAACTCTGCTTTGCAGGGGCCGCACCAGGTGGCCCAGACATCAACATAGACTTTTTTCCCTTTAAAAGGGGCTACCGCTTCTGCCAGGGAAGAAACCGCTTCATATTCATCCATGATACGGATCGTTTCTTTCACCGGTTGAGTTAGCTTTTCGTGATAGAGACGAATATCCTCTATCCGTTCACTGAGAAAAGGCAGATACTTATTTCCGGGATAGGCTTCCGCGAACTGTTCAAACAAAGGAATCAGTTCTTTTTCGTAATTCTGTTGCCAGGTTTGTACATACAGATAAACGGCAGTAAAAAATTCCAGCCTTTTCCCGGAAAGTTTCTTTCCGGCTTCTTCCAGAAAATAGGTATGCAACCGGCCCTCTTCATAAAGCCTATTCATTTGTTCCCTATCCATATCTCCGGTAAAATACCGGGCAGTTGCTATATAATAATTCGTATAATCAAACCAGGCTGGCGAATCCATCCCTTTGTCATCGTCAGGGGGATACTGAGAATAAATATCCTGCCATATATCTTTCAACGGTTCTTCTATTCCGGGACCGGAAAGAAGTCCGAGAAATGAATAAGTAGCCGCCAGCGCATAATGTATATCCCTCTCCATACAGATAAGGGTATACATATCAGACGAGATCTTTCCCGCTTCTTTTAGCTGGTCAAAAGAATGCATTTCCTGCTCTTTCAGGTTTCCGGTCTCCCGGATGATTTCCTCCGCGGATTTTTGATAAAATTCACGGCCATACAAGTGATAGTAAGAAATATTCGGAAGAGTCATATACAGATTTATGGCATCCTGGTCCTCTCCTGTTACCCGGTAAGACGCGGATTCCTCTTCTTTTATTACCGTAAGAGAGAATACGTTTCCGGGAAAAACCGGAAGAGTCACCTCTTTCTGTACCTCACGTCCATTATATACCGGCGCACCGGGAATAGAGAGAGTGACAAACGCCGGTGCCGATAAAGCCAGTTGAATGGTAAATTCCCCGTTTTCTCCGACGGTCACTGTATCCCGGAAATAGGGATAAGAAGTTCCGTCAATGGGAAGAGAATAATAGACCTCCTGCACCTCTATTCCGGAAATCCGGCCGGAAATAACCGTTTGGGATTCTCTCTCTCCGCATGCGGATAAAAGAACACCTATACACAGAAACAGAAATAAGTAGTTTTTCATCATACAATACATTTTTCACAAATGTAAAAATTATTTACTTAGTTTACTTATTCTATTCCGTAATTACACAGGCAGAAATAATATACAGAAAGAATTCCCTGTTTTTATCTTTCTATTTTTAACAAAAAAACAGCTCCAACTATCAACCAAAAACATTTTATCAGCAAAAGAGGAATTTGAACTATCATTATATCAACCGAATAACAATTTATTTTTATTTTGTAATCAAAAGCCATTAAATAGATGAAAGGGTTAAAAATAAACATCCTTCTTTGCGATACGTTTCCGGGATTACTTCCGGAATTCATTCCTTCGTATGATTACCTGCTAAGGAAACTTTTTCTGGATGCGATACAAAAACATCCGGTCTTTAAAGAGTATATAGTTACTTTTCAAACATTCAATACCTATCTTGGAGAATTGCCCAAGGAGATACGCCCGGATGAACTTTATCTGATCCCGGGAAGTAATTCAGGGGTATATGAGGACAAAAAATGGATCAGAAAACTGCTCGGCTTCATTCAACGGGCCCACAGGAAAAAGACTCCGATGGTGGGGATCTGTTTTGGCCACCAGGCCATTGCACAGGCATTGGGAGGCAAGGTGGAACCTTCTGAAAGAGGCTGGGGTACAGGCATACGTACGTCCCTGTTGCTGGCCGGTGCCGGCACTGACTACCTGCCGGACGGCACGTTGAGCCTCCATTACAATCATCATGACCAGGTACTGGAACTTCCCCCGGAAGCCATCCGGCTCGCGACTTCCGGCTTTTGTGTAAACGAAGGATTCAGGATCGGGGATCATATCCTGGCTTTTCAGGGCCATCCGGAATATACGGATAAATATAACAGACACTTACTCCTGAATCATGCAACCGGCGAACCGGAAGAGGTAAAAGCAGCAGCGCTGGAAAGTATTAAAAAGAAAAAGGCCCAGGGGAAAAAGGTAGCTCTGTGGATCCTTTCGCTGGTCCGGTAATGAATGATTATTCTTTCAATCCTTCCCAGAGTGCGGAGGCTAAATCCACACAGCCGTTTTTACGGAAGGGGATGCCTTCAGCCAGTAACAGTTCTTTCTGTTCCGGCCAATGGGGAGCGATACGGCCGGCACTGTTTACCACCCGGTGAGCGGGGACGTCCGTTCCTTCCGGCAGATGGGACATAGCATACCCTACCCTTCTGGAATGATTAGGCTGGCCCATTAGCCGGGCAATCTCACCATAGGTAATGACTGAACCCTCCGGAATCTGTTTTACAATGGAATAGACCTCCTGGTCAAAAGTATCCATACAACTGTCTTATTTATCTTCCTGGACAGCTTTTCGTTGCAAAATCCGCGAGAAAGGAGGTACATCATGGGTCAGCCAGATATTACCCCCTATCACAGATCCTTCCCCAATCGTGATACGTCCCAGCACAGAGGCATTGGAATAGATCGTGACATGATCTTCAATAATAGGATGGCGGGGAATATCCATCGGCAATCCGGCTTCATCATACGAAAAGTTTTTGGCACCAAGTGTCACTCCCTGGTAAAGCCGTACATGGTTACCAATAATGACAGTGCCCCCAATCACAATACCGGTTCCATGATCCATACCGAAATATTCACCGATCTGTGCACCCGGATGAATATCAATACCGGTTTCAGAATGAGCAATTTCAGTAATAATACGCGGCAATACAGGCACGTGAAGACGGTAAAGGATATGAGCCGTACGCTGGTGCAGCATAGCAGTAATAGAAGGATAAGAGAAAATCACTTCACTGTGGCTTTTCGCAGCGGGGTCACCGTCCATCATGGCTTTCACATCAGTTGCCAGTAACCTTTTTAGCTCCGGAATCTGATCCAGGAAAGCAACCGCCAGACCGGTTGCTTTTTCGTGTGTGTCGCATTTGGTATCTTCCTCAAAGCAGAGACTGTTATCAATCTGTTCCTGTAACAAATCTACCAGTTTCTCCAGATAAACACCGGTATAATACTGGATAGAATCCGGTTGTGCCTCCCGGGCGGAACCAAAGAAGCCGGGAAAAATGATTTTCCGCAACAGCTTCATGATCTCGCAGACCGCTTTTACAGAAGGGGATGGTTTCGGATGTAACGGGATGTATTCATATTCCGGTATACCGGAAGTAGTAAGGGTCTCTACTTGTTCCCTGATATGAGTTAATATAGCTGATCTGTCCATAGTTTTCTTTATTGGAATCCAAAAGTAAAGCAAATCCGGGTAAATGAAAAATTTATCCGGAAATAAGCCTTTCTTCCTTGAACCTTCTTACCGGATTTTAGTTTTTAAATAGAATAAATTTATTTCAACTATGTATAAACTGGTCTTTCTCCTCGTATGCTCCTGTCTGTTTATGTTCTTCTCCTGCGAAAAAAATAACGAACCGTCCCCTGCCGGGTCCCAGCGCACGTTACTGGTCTACCTGGCCAGGGATACGAAAGACCTGTTATCCGAACTGACGGAAGAAAAAATAGATGCGATCGTTCAGGGATGGGACGGCAAAGGGGGACATATTCTTGTTTATGAAGATAAGCTGACAGCTTCTCCTGCTCTTTACCGGATCGTCCGTTCCGGGGATACGAACACCATAGAAATTATAGAAACCTATCCGGAGGAAAATTCCGCCAGTAAAGAGGTATTAAGCCGGGTAATACAAAAAACAGTCAGTCTATGTCCGGCCGATTCTTACGGAATGATCTTTTTCTCACATGGTAGTGGCTGGTTGCCGGAACACTATTTCGGAAAGGGTACCCTGCCGGATAGCCGGTCCATAGGTACGGATGGTGACACGGAACTGGAAATAACGGATCTGGCGGCTGCTATCCCGGACGGGCTATTTGATTTTATCATTTTTGAAGCCTGTTTCAGTGCAGGGATTGAACTGGTCTATGAATTAAAAAATAAAACAAACTACATAGTAGGTTCTTCAGCAGAAATTGTTTCCCCTGGTTTCCGGGAGATCTATAAAAAATATATCAATTATCTGTTTTATCCGGAAGCAGACTTACAAGCGTTTACAGAAAAAGCTTTTGAACATGTCAACAGCCAGAGCGGTGCCTATCAGTCAGGCACATTGAGCCTGATCCGTACAGCCGGGATAGATCCGCTGGCGGGTTGGTTGAAAAACAATATCACACAGGAGTTCAGCGGTTCCTATAACCAGCTTCAACATTTCGACCGCAAAACAGAACATCTGTTCTATGATTTTGAAGACTATTTTTCTCATCTGGTGAATGAAAACCAACGGGCTACCCTTTCCGGACTGATTTCTGACTGCATCGTTTATAAAGCATCTACTCCGGGATTCTTTGAAGGGTATGACCGCAATTCGTTTGTTATTTCTTCCCATTCGGGACTGACGACCTATATCCTGAAAGACGATTTGGCTGACCTGAATGAATACTATAAACGATTGGGGTGGTATCAGGCTATTTTCCGTAAGTAATTTAACCGGCTTCTAATCTTTTGATCTCCCTATGTACCAATACACTCTTCCCTATACCCCTGTTATCTCTACGGATTATCTTTTTAGTTTTCCATATATAAAACAAAT
>JAJQES010000292.1 GCA_021201565.1 Tannerellaceae bacterium | reverse complement strand
ACTTTTTTCATAACTGTTTTTACTTTAATTATTAGTAATATATTTTTGATATTATTGTTTTATCTATTCCTCTGTAAAGGAATAGTATACATAAAAACAATCAGCTATCTGAAAAGTTTATTTATTCAATTGCCAATACACTATTGATAATTGACAATTAAAAACTCCGTACCTTTGTGAACTGTAAAACAATTGACAATTGTGCATTGTCAATTGTCAATTTAAAAAAGTGCAGGGAATAAAAGATCTTACAACCGGTTCCATCCGGCGGCAGTTATTCAATCTGGCTATGCCGATCATGGGTACGTCATTTATACAAATGGCTTACAGCCTTACGGATATGGCCTGGGTAGGTCGTCTGGGTAGTGAGGCCGTAGCCACCATTGGGGCTGTAGCCATCCTGACGTGGCTGATAAGTTCTTTCTCATTACTGAATAAAGTAGGAGCTGAAGTGAGTGTGGGACAAAGCATCGGTGCCAAAGATGAAGAAAATGCCCGGACATTTGCTTCTCATAATACCACTATAGCGCTGACTCTGGCTATTAGCTGCGGTATACTGTTCTTTCTGTTTGCCCGGCCCGTTCTCAGTATTTATAAACTGGACAGAGAGATTGAAGAACATGCCATCACTTATCTGCGTATTATTTCCACCGCCTTTCCGTTCGTATTCCTCACGTCTGCCTTTACCGGGATCTACAATGCTTCCGGGCAAAGCCGGATCCCTTTCTATATCAGTGGTACAGGACTATTACTCAATATGCTCCTGGATCCCCTGTTTATTCTGGTATTCAAGTGGGGAACTACCGGAGCAGCCTGTGCTACCTGGATTGCAGAAGCATTTGTTGTTTGTCTGTTTATTTACCAGATCCGCTTCAAGGACCGGTTGATGAACGGATTTCCTTTCCTGGTTTCCCTGAAAAGGCTTTATACAAAGAAAATCTTTATATTAGGAACACCCGTAGCGCTGCTAAATATGTTTTTTGCGATCATTAACTTATTGATGGGACGTACAGCTTCTACACAAGGAGGCCATATCGGTCTTACCACACTAACCGCGGGAGGACAGATTGAGGCGATTGCCTGGAACACTTCCCAGGGATTCAGTACCGCATTAAGCACATTTACAGCCCAAAACTATGCCGCCGGAAAAAAAGACCGTCTACAGGGAGCCTATCATGCCACTTTGGTAATGACTACTGTTATCGGCATATTCTGTACTCTTTTGTTCGTATTTTTTGGCAGTGAGGTCTTTTCTGTGATTATTCCCGAACGGGAAGCCTATATAGCAGGCGGTGTCTTTTTACGAATAGACGGATACTCGATGCTCTTTATGATGATGGAGATCACCATTCAGGGCCTTTTCTACGGAACCGGCCGCACCATTCCCCCTGCGATTATCAGTATTACCTTTAATACCTTACGTATTCCGCTGGCCATTCTTCTTTCCTCTTACCTGGGAATGGGAATTGAAGGGGTATGGTGGGCAATAAGCATCACCAGTATCCTGAAAGGGATCGTTGCTTTCCTGTGGTTCCGGACGCTGAGAAAGAAAATCTTTTGAACCCTTCCTGTTGCCGGTTGTTTTAAGACAGAAACTGTCTAATTAATAGAAACAACTGGAATGGTAAAGACATTCATCATTATTGCACTGGTTTGTTATTGCATTTTTCTGATACGGATTGCCTACAGGATCATTATCAGTTATGACGACTGTAATCCAATCAAAGCAACCAGCTGGATATTTGTCATTGTTTTTATTCCCGTATTCGGTTTACTGGCACACATCGTTGTAGGCAGGAATCTGAACAAAAAGCGTTCGCTATATGAGAGTATGCGGGAGGAAGTGAATACAAGTACCATTCCCCGGTTTGGTTATGAAGAAAGTGAATGTTCTGTGTTTCCTCCTACCTATCATAAACATAAGAAGCTGATTTCTTATTTGTCTCACATGCCTGTTTTCCCGGGAAATAAAATTGAGTTCTATTCTACAGGCCAGGACAAATTTGAGCATTTGTTTGCTGACATGGAACAGGCAAAAGACCATATCCATATCCTTTATTATACATTCGGGGGAGATGAAACCGGGCAAAAATTCAGGGATGTGATCGTGAGAAAAAGGAAAGAAGGGGTGAAGGTTCGTCTTATTTATGATGCTGTCGGAAGTAACCAGACCAAAAGCCGGTTTTTCCGGGACCTGGAAAAAGAGGGGATTGAAGTCTCCGTTTTCTCACCGGTATTTCTGGCGAAAGCACGTGTATTACCACGACTGAACTACCGGAACCACCGGAAAATAGTAGTCATTGACGGACAAATCGGGTACACCGGCGGGATGAATGTCAAAAATGAATATGTAAAAGGCGTCTCGTGGGGCATCTGGCGGGACCTGCACATGCGGGTTATGGGGCCGGCCGCTCAGGGATTACAGGCTATTTTTATCGTAGACTGGTTTTATTGCCAGAAAGAATATCTGCAGGGCAAGACTCTTTTTCCTGAAGTAAAAAATCACGGGACAACACCTGTCCAGGTAATCAGTGCGGAACCGTTAGGCATTCACCGAAGCATTATGAGTGGAATGTTTGAAGCTATTGTCAGGGCCAAAAAGAGTGTCCTGATCCAAACGCCCTATTTCGTACCCACAGCCAGCATTATGCAGGCTTTACAGATCACAGCATTGAGTGGTGTCAAAATAATCATGGTCATTCCCGGAAGATCGGATAATGCAAAAGTTCAATATGCTTCCAACTCATATCTTGAGCAATTACTGGTCTGTGGTATAGAAATCTTTCGATACAGTAAGGGATTTATCCATTCCAAAATGATCATTATTGATGACGACCTAACCATTGCCGGCTCTTCTAATATGGATGTACGTAGCCTGGAACTCAATTTTGAAGATATGCTCTTTATCTATGATAAAGAAGTAACCGGCCGGGCTAAAGAGATATTTGTACGGGACATGCAGGACAGTGTAAAAATGGATCTGGAGAAATGGACTAACCGGTCTAAGACACACAAGTTTAAAGATGCGTTTTTCAGGCTATTTTCTCCTTTCTTATAAACCTGTGTAGCTAAACTTTTATCCGGACTGACTGTTTTTCAATAAACATCAAACACTTAAATATATGGATCTTTATTCAGGCTTACCCTGGTGGATCGCTAAGAATTCGCTGTATAATTATTATAATCCTTTACAATCGGATTATAAAACAGATGTGGTGATCATAGGTTCTGGGATCACCGGTGTATTGGTTGCGCACGAATTATGTAATTCAGGAATAAAATGTATTGTTATTGATAAACGTAGCCCCTGTACCGGGAGTACGATAGCCAGTACAGCGCTGTTGCAATATGAAATTGATACACCACTTACAGATTTAGCAGATAAAATAGGAGAGACAGCCGCCGTGAAAGCCTACCAGGCCTGTCTTCATTCCATCCCGGCAATCGAAGAGGTTTTTCAGAGCATTGCTTACGATCCGGATCTGACACGCGTTCCCAGTATCTTTTACGCCAGTGACCGGAAAGGTTATTCACTAATAAAAAAAGAACATGATTTAAGAGTCAAACATAATTTGCCGGCCGAATTTATTGAAAAAAAGGAGCTGCAAAAACGATATGGTATGAACGCACCGGGAGCACTGGTTAATCATGTTTCGGCCCAGATAGATGCTTACTCGGCAGCTACTCATTTGCTACGTTACCAGATGCACAGACACCAATTGCCGGTATTTACCCATACGGAAGTGACGGCATGCAAAGAATACGGAAGTCATTGCGACGTGATCACTGTCAATGGACATGCAATCAGTTGTTATGCAGTGATTATTGCCGCGGGATTCGAGGCAGGTAAATTCCTGCCGCAGGATATAATGAAACTGACTTCAACGTATGCTATTATCTCGACTCCTATGGATGAAAAGGAGTTATGGCCGGAAGATGCCCTGATCTGGGAAACAGCAACCCCTTACCTTTACATCCGGACAGATAGCCGGAACCGGATCATTGTCGGAGGTGAAGATGAAGAGTTCCGGAATCCGGTAAAAAGGGATAAGCTGCTACGGGATAAAGTAGAAACACTGGAGAAGAAATTTAAAAAGTTATTTCCTCTTATTCCTTTCCAAACCGACATGGCCTGGTGTGGTACGTTCAGTTCTACCACGGATGGACTACCTTTTATCGGCAGCTGGCCCGGTAATGACAAATTGTTGTACGCGCTGGGGTATGGAGGGAATGGCATTACATTCAGTATGATCGCGGCAGAAATGTTACGAAACAAACTAAATGGAATAAAAGACGACCGGGAGGATATTTTTGGTTTTGAAAGGATGGATGTTTCACTAAAAGAGTAATTCAGAAAGAGGAGAGAAAATCAGCTAACTCCGGATGATGGTATATAAATCCTTCTTCCTGCAAACGGGTGGGAATAATAAATGCGTTGTCCGTTATGAATCCGGTAGCCTCTCCTAAAATTAGACGTATCATCCAAAGAGGGAGATGAATACGGAAAAAAGCATGATATTTTTCTCCCAATGACCGGGCAAAATCCGTATAGGTTACAGGATGAGGAGTAGTAAAATTAAACACACCGGACAGCTGTTCATTTTCCACCAGGAAGGTCATCGCCCGTGCCAGATCAACCAGACTCATCCACGGAAGCGCCTGCTCTCCTGTCCCGAATACGGTGGGGAATTTACATTTTGCCGGCAAAGCCATTTTACTGAATGCTCCGTCATGAGGGGCAAAAATAACACCAAAACGGGTAATAACCGTACGTATTTGTGGTGAGGCCTGTAAAGCCTCCGCTTCCCACTCCTGACAGACCCGGGCCAGAAAAGTATTCCCCGGATGGCCTGTATATTCATCGACTTTCTCCCCCACTCTATAATAACCGACAGCAGATGTAGAAATAAAAAGTTTGGTTTGTACACCTGGTTGTTGCATGGCCTTTACCAACCGGTGGGTGGTTTTTATACGGCTATCTAACAACTGGCGTTTATAGGAGGTGGTCCACCGGTGTAAAATAGGAGCACCTGCCAGGTTAATAACAATATTAGCCGAAGCAATCCGGTGGGTAAGCTCTGCTTCTGCTTCCGGTATAAATAGTTTACGGGATAAAGGGATGATATCATAGCCTTCCTCCCGGAAATAATCAGACAAAAAGGTTCCGATAAAACCTCCGGCACCACTCATCGCAATTCTTTTCTTCCTTTCCCGGGATTCCATATAGAAGTCTTCAATGAATTTGTAAAATTATTTATCGTAATGGGTCATTACCAGTTTGAAATATTGGATCATCCGTCCAAAGTTTTCAAACGAGATATGTTCATTTTCATTGTGGATCGTGCGTTGCTCATAATCATTGAGATAAATAGGCATAAAACGGTAAATATGATCACTGACAATCTGATACTTATACGCGTCCGTACCTCCGATTGTAATGTAAGACGAAAAGATAGCATCCGGATAAAGTTCACGGACATTTTCCTCAATAATCGTAAATGCACGGGTATCCTCAGGAGAGATAGCGGAAGGCTCACGGGCATTCACGACTTCATACTCAATATCATACTCCTTACAGATCTCTTTTACATGCCTGATTACATCTTCTACCTGTTCACCCGGAAGAATACGGAAATTGATCGTCAGTTCCGAGACAGCAGATACTACATTGTTTGCGTCACTCCCTTTTATTACGGTAAAAGCGGTAGTGGTCCGTATCAATGCATTGGTAGCCGGGCTATTTCCCAGCGTCTTCAATAAAACCGGGCGCAATAACCATTGATTTGCTATGGCCAGCCGGGAAGCAAATCCCATTTCACCTCCCGCGTTGTTCAAAAACGATTGAATAGGACTGATGATCCGGGCCGGCATCTGATTATTATTGAGCTTCTCTATTATCTCAGCAGCCATTACCAGTGAACTACGTTTCGGAGGCATGGAAGAGTGTCCTCCCAAACCACGAATAGATAAACGCAACGTCAGGAAGCCTTTCTCTCCTACTCCGACCAGGGCCATAGGCTTATTGATTCCCCCTACCCCCGGTGCAAGAACGAAACTCCCTTCATCATAAACTGCATCAAAACGCAAATTACGTTCTTTAAAATATTCAGCGATACGCACAGCACCCTGACGGCCTCCATTCTCTTCGTCCTGTCCAAAGGCAAACCAGATGTCCCGTTCGGGTTGAAAGCCTTCCTGCAATAAGGCATCGGCCGCTTCCATGATCCCAAATAACATTCCCTTCATATCCAGTGTACCACGCCCATAAATACGCCCACCGGTCACTGCACCGGAAAAAGGAGGATATGTCCATCCTTCCTGAATACTGTCAATAGGAGATAAAGGAGTTTCATTAAAACGGAAAATAGTATCTCCGGTAAAATATTGCTCCTCCTCATATCCGTCTACCGGCACTACATCATAATGTGACAAAAGCAATATAGGATCCAGCTGGGAATTTTTCCCTTTCCAGTGAAATACTAATCCGTAATCATTGATAACCATTGTTTCCAGTTTATCATAGACCTCCGGATAAGATTGTTCGAGATATGTTTTAAACCGGTCAAACGGTTGAAAATCGGTCTCGGCATAATTTTCTACACTAATAGTCGGTATCTGAATGCCACCGGCAAAACGTTTGATCGACTTTTCACTGACCGGAGGTACATTTACTGGTACGTCTGTTTGTACAACCTTATTATCACGAAACGAATATGTCATAGTTTTAATTATCAATATGGCTACTAAAAGGAGCAAAGCTCCACATACTACCATAAAAATCTCTTTCCCATTCCCTTTTTTACGACGTCTCATTGTATGTTTTATTTTTATTAAACAGTCTAAATATACAAATGTATTTCTTTTCGGGACTTTCACAATACACCCTTTCCTGTTATAATAAAACAGATAATAGAGAAAAAAATTGTGTCCCGGTAAAATAAATTTTCCGGTCATCCGTCTACAATAACAGAAAGCCGGCTCTTCTTCTTACTTTATATTAATTAGAAGATGATATGTTTAAATGGAAAAGTAAAATTATATCTTTACATATAAATGAAGATGTATGTACCGGATGCGGTAATTGTGTAATAAGATGCAGACGTAACGTTCTAACCCTGATGTGTGACAAAGACCGGTATCTGGCTGTTGTAGTAGACCCGGACCATTGCAAAGGATGTGGTCACTGTCAGGTAGTATGTAAACAGGATGCAATTATAATTAGTAAACAATAAAAAACAGAATACAATGACAAAAGCAAAACACGCATGGTTTATTTTAATGTTCCTTCTCTTCATCGCCGGAATTGGCGCAGTAACCATGCTCTTATGGAATGCATTAATACCTGCTATATTCGGTGGGATAGTGATCAATTACTGGCAGGCAATAGGACTACTGGTTCTTTCCAGACTTCTGTTCGGTGGTTTTGGATTCCATCACATGGCCGGACGGTTTGGAAGACACCCACATTCCCATCCTCATCTCTCCCAAATGCATGGAATGTCACGCGGTGAAAAAAGAGAGTTTATCCGTCGTCACATGGAAAGTCATTTCTGTTGTGATCCGGAAAAAAACTCATCATGTGAACCAAAAGAAGAATGAACCAGGAAATAACAGGATACATGCCTGCTGAAAAAACAGACCTTTCATCTGTTATCAAAAAATATCATGCCCAACTGAAAGGGTATATTGCCAAACAGATACCATCCAGGGAAGAGGCAGAAGATATTTTACAAAATGTCTTTTACCAACTCACTAAAATGTATCAGAAAGATACCCCTATTGAACAAGTATCCGGATGGTTATATGCAGTTACCCGTAATCAGATCACAGATAGTTATAGAAAGAAAACACCGGAAAGCCTGGGTTTCTATTCTACCAATGAAGAGGAAGAGTATTATTTTCCGGAACTATATGAAGAAGATAATACACCCGAAGATCATTTTCTGAAAAGTCTTATCTGGGAAGAATTAGAGGCTGCCCTGGAAGAATTACCGGCTGAACAAAAAAATATATTTATACTTACAGAATTGGAAGGATTTTCTTTCAAAGAGATATCTGAAACGAGTGGTATACCCGTAAATACCCTACTTTCACGCAAAAGATATGCAGTTTTATATTTAAGGGAAAAGCTAAAAGGATTATACGAGGAACTGATCTATAAATAAAAACGGTCATATTCTGGCTGTAGGCTAAGAGAGGGATACAGAGGGAAGGATAAACCTTCCCTCTGTTCTCCATTTATACACATCATTTTTGTTTTTTGTAAAGATTTAATCCTGAACGTCCAAGCACATTTAAAAATTGGCGTTTTGCATATTATGTTAAATCAGGTATACATAAAAAATTATATATGTTTAAATATGAATGATAGTCAAAGGTAAAAGTTGTATTTTTTTTATTTGCATCTTTTATCAAGTTTAATAAGCCAGGAAAGGAGTAAAATAAATCATCTTTTTAACAACAATTGATATTCTACGCAAAAACAATACTTCTAAGAAAAAAA
>JAJQES010000229.1 GCA_021201565.1 Tannerellaceae bacterium | reverse complement strand
AGTAAAAACAGTTATGAAAAAAGTTTTTCTTATTGTGTTTTCTATTTGTGCTTCTTTAGGAATAGCGTCGGCACAATCCGGTTGTATGAATTTGTTCCCAGATGAAAAGGGAGCCACTATGACCAATAAAACCTATGATAGTAATAATAACCTGCTGAGTACGACTGTTTATACAGTAGGCGATAATTATGAATATAACGATTGGGATGGTACCGCGCAAATCTCTTATCAGACGGTAGACGGAGCAGGTAGTATCATGGCGCGTGGAACCTTACAGGTAGATTGCCGGGATGATAATTTCTATATGAAGGCAGTGAACACAAGTATTATTCCTGATTTTCAGGGTATGGTACTGGATAATGTGGATTTAATAGGAAATTTCCTTGACTATCCGGATACATTTGCCGATGATGTTTATACCCAGACATTTGAAATGGACGGTGGAGAGTTCACTATTAAAACGAAAGATAAAGCAGATGGCTTTTTGCGTGTCAGAGTATATAACCGCCAGTATGATAAAAATGAAAAGGTAACAACACCCGCAGGAGAGTTCGATGCGGCTAAAATTACCTATACATTGGATGTATATGACAGTAATACAAAAAAAGATGCTACCTACCATGGAGTAGAATGGTATTCTTATAAGTCAGGTATTGTACGGGCTGAATTATATAATAAAGATAATTCGTTAGAAGCTTATAGTTTGCTGACGGATGTAAGTACTAAATAATAGCACGTGTGTACATACACCGGTAATCGCTAAAGAAGCCTGTAAAGTTTATTAAACTTCCTGCTTAGTAATAAGAACGTCTGTCTGAAAAGTCTTGTTTATTCCTGTTCCTATTGGATAGGATGAACCGGATAGCTTTTCAGACAGACGTTCTTATAAAATATTTGACCACCTCTCCGTTTATATGGATGCCGGCGATTCTCTGAATTACCGGATGAACAGTAGCTCTCTGTATTTAGGCAAAGGCCACATTTGGTTGTCTACCATCAGTTCCAGTTCGTCAATATGTTCCCGGATCTCATCCAGATAAGGAGCAACCGTGTCGTGATAGGCAATCGCTTTACTACGCAAATCAGTGATCTTATTTGCCTTTTTACGGGCTTCGATCATTTCATCGACCCTTTTAGTCACTGCGTTGATATGGCCGGCAATTTTCCGGATCAAACGGCGTTGTTCGGCTGAAAGTTCATTATACTCTTCTTCGCCGAACGTCTTTTTCAGTTTCGCGACATTATCCAGTAGGAGTGCCTGGTAACGGATCACCACCGGAATGATGTGGTTGAGTGACAGGTCACCCAGCACACGGGCTTCAATCTGTACTTTCTTTATATAGATCTCCCATTTTACCTCGTTGCGTGCTTCCAGTTCTTTCAGGTTGAGCACATGGGTTGCCGCGAACATCTCGATCACTTCCGGCTGCAGGTAAGCGTCGTATTGCAGCGGGATACTGCTTTCGCAGTCTAAACCACGGCGGGCAGCTTCTTCTTTCCATTCTTCACTGTATCCGTTGCCATCGAACCGGATCGGTTTTGACTCTTTGATATAGGCCTTCAAGACCTCGAAAATAGCCGCCTCTTTGCTTTGGCCGGCGGCACATAACGCATCTACTGCCTGTTTAAATTGCATCAATTGGTAGGCCACTGCCGAATTAAGGGCCAGCATAGCCGAACCGCAATTGCTGGATGAACCCGGAGCACGGAATTCAAAGCGGTTGCCGGTAAAAGCAAACGGAGAGGTCCGGTTACGGTCTGTATTATCCAGCAACAATTCCGGGATTTGTCCGAATCCGAGGGACAGGCGTTTTTTATCGTCCACCTCAATCGCATCTTCGATGGAACTGTTCTCAAAACGGTCCAGTACTTCAGTGATCTGTGAACCTAAGAAAGAGGAGATAATCGCCGGAGGCGCTTCATTGGCACCCAACCGGTACGCATTGGAGGCTGAAGCGATGCTTGCTTTCAACAGGGCATTGTATTTATAAACTGCCATCAGGGTATTTACCACAAAGGTGATGAACCGCAGGTTGTCCTCTCGGTTCTTTCCCGGTGAGAACAGGTTTTTCCCATTGTCTGTTCCCATCGACCAGTTGCAATGTTTACCTGATCCGTTTACCCCCATGAATGGCTTTTCATGAAGCAATACCCGGAAATTATGACGGCCTGCTACCCGCCTCATAACGGACATAAGAAGCTGGTTGTGGTCATTTGCCAGGTTACACTCTTCGTAGATCGGAGCCAGTTCAAACTGGTTCGGAGCCACCTCGTTGTGCCGGGTCTTCACCGGGATCCCCAGTTTATAACACTCCGTTTCCAGGTCTTTCATGAACTCCTGGACCCGTGAAGGGATTGAAC
Source organism: Tannerellaceae bacterium (assembly GCA_021201565.1). Lineage (GTDB taxonomy): Bacteria > Bacteroidota > Bacteroidia > Bacteroidales > Tannerellaceae > UBA4116. Next base: position 6,209 of record JAJQES010000229.1, on the reverse strand, counting down.
CGAAGTAGTGGTCATCTAACTGCTGGTTCTTCGCGCTCTCATGTCCCAACAGGGTCCGTTCTGTCAGGGACAGGTCCGGACGGGCTGAATACAAATCTTCATCCACCAGGAAATATTCCTGTTCCCATCCCAGGAAACAGGTGACGCTATTTACCTCTTCATCAAAAAAGTTGCACACCTCTTTGGCAGCTTTTGACAAGGCCTCCACTGAGCGGATCAGAGGCGTTTTATAATCCAGGGCTTCTCCGGTATACGCAATAAATACAGTAGGGATACACAACGTATCATCTACAATAAAAGCCGGGGAAGAGGGATCCCAGGCTGAATAGCCACGGGCTTCAAACGTATTTCGTAGTCCACCGTTCGGAAAGCTCGAAGCGTCCGGTTCCTGCTGTACCAGTAATTTACCGCTGAACTCTTCGATCATTCCGCCATTCCCGTCATGTTCCACAAACGCGTCATGCTTTTCAGCCGTACCGTCCGTCAGGGGTTGAAACCAGTGGGTATAGTGGGTAACCCCTTTTTCAAGGGCCCACATACGCATACCGGCTGCCACATGATTGGCAATTTCACGGTCAATTGACGTTCCGTTGTCAATAGAATGGGTCAGTGCTTTGTAAGTCTCTTTGGAAAGATATTTCTTCATGGCCTTCCGGTTGAAGACATTTTCTCCATAATAATCGGATACCTTGCGATCCGGAATCACGGCTTCCACCGCCTTACGGTTGGAGGCCTTTTCCACCGCGTTAAAGCGACTAATTGACATATTGATTGTTTTTGTAGTGTTTACAGAGTACAAAGATAGCTTTTTTCAATTGATAATTGACAATTGACAATTGACAATTTAAGAAGATCCGTGCCGGCCGGTATGTAAATACATATAGGTATAAATAAATGGAACGCAGACTACGCGGAAGGCGCAGAATCACGCAGAAAAATAGTGGAAATAAAAAATCTGCGTAACTCTGCGTTTTCCGCGTAGTCTGCGTTCCCTCTCCCTCAAATACACAAAACAGACCCAATAAAAAAGAGTAATCAAAACCTTACTTTCCAAATTTCATCAAATAAATAACCCATTACAGATAATACCGGGAAAAAACCGATTGTCCCTTCTGCATTTTGTATTATCAACTAAAAAAAGTTTATCTTGCCACTGATAAAAAAGAGCCTGACACAGATAAAAACAGGCTTTCATATATAAATGAAAGATAAACTTTTTTCTATGGTATCAATTAACATTCATTTCCGGCCTTCCCGCAGGGGAAAGGAGTATGAAGGGCGGTTGTTTGTACGGATGATTTCGTGCAGGCGTTCTGCGTCGTTTACCCTTCCTTACAGGCTATTCCCCTGGGAGTGGGATCCGGGGAAAAGCCGGGTGGTTACGGAACATGCCCCGGAAGCCAGAAGAGCATATTTGCTTTCTGTTGTCAACAATCTCACACATGAACTGCAATTGCTACAGGAACTGCGTAACGAAATGCCCCGGGAAGATGAACAGACGGTTCACCGGCTCCTGACTGCCTTCCGGATGCGGCGTCAGGACGGGGAGATCAGCCGCATGGTCGTGAACTTATCGGAGGACTTAAAGGCCGGAGGGAAATATCGTACTGCCCGGGCGTATGGCACAGTCCTTCGCAGGTGGCTCCGGTTTATTCAAGAACAGGGAGAGACATCCCGGGAAATCACCCGCAGCAGACTCAGGGCCTTTGAAGGAACCCTAAAAGCGGAAGGGCTAAGCCTGAACACCATCTCTTTCTATATCCGTAATATCCGGGCGATTTATAATAAGTGTTTAGCCAATGGTTGGTTAATCGAGAAAGAAAGAGACCTTTTTCGCGGGCTGTTTGTGAGCGTGGCCCCTTCCCCCAAACGCTCATTAAGTGCCCGGCAGATGCAACGGATTGAAGAACTGGGTAAAAACCCCACCTCTCTTAGCCGCCAGGAACAGGAAGCACTTTTACTCTTCCAGTTCTCCTTTTATGGCAGAGGGATCTCCTTTGTGGATATGGCCTATCTGAAAACAACGGATGTGAAAGAGGGTGTGATTTATTACAAAAGACGCAAAACCGGTACTCCCATGCAGGTAAAAATAAGTCCGGAGATGAAAAAGATTCTGGATTATTTCAGAAAGAATAATGAAAACATTCCTTATCTTTTTCCACTCATCAACCCCCAGAGTAATTCCCATTATCATTCATATTGCCGGGCGCTTCAAAGACAAAACGAACGGCTCAACCGGATTGCAAAAAAGACCGGAATGCCGGGAAAACTCACTACTCATATAGCCCGTCATACCTGGGCCACCATTGCCAAACGGGAAAATATACCGATTGCCGTGATCAGTGAAAGCCTCGGACACACTTCACTTAAAACAACTGCTATTTACCTGGATTCGTTTGAGAGCCGGGTCATCAATGAAGCAGCACGCAAAGTGGTTAAAGCCGTCCTGAAAAGTGCCGGATAAGAAGCGGAAAGAATTGGAACCAACTGATTAATAAGTTAGCCGGTTTTGTTTGAAAAAGTAAATTTTCTATATCTTTGTTTCAGCCTGATTACCCAAAATAGGAATACAATTGATCGCCCTGTCACTTCTAAAGTGACAGTGAAGAAAAAAACTCAATTCATTTTATGACTGCAAATCTATACACTGATCCGTAAATAAGAGATCATAAATACGTCCTTTTAATTCATAATTACCGAAGAGATTCTTTTTTTTCTGATTTCTCCGGGTGTACTTCCTATATGCTTTTTACAAAAATCAATAAATTGAGGTAACGAAGAAAAACCAAATTCATCCGCAATTTCTTTAAGAGGCGTGTTGGACTCATAAATAACCTGGTAAATCTCTCTGGATTTCTCTTTAATCATCCAACTATAAGGGGTATCATAAAAAACTTTTTGGAATATTCGTTTGAAAGCTGACAAAGAGAGATGGCATTTTGCTGCTAACTGTTCTACTGTCTTTACCTCTTTGTAAGAAGACATTACTAAGGCTATAAAATGATATTCAACTGTTAGAATAGGACTAAAAAAAGAAGATAGAATATCCGGCCGGTAGGCTCCTTTCAGTACACAAAAGAATTCAGCCGCTTTTATTTGCAGCAAGGCATGGGTTAAGAAATCATGCTCTTTATACATACTAACTGTACGAAGAAACCCCAATAACCCGGGATCCATTTTAAGTACCCTTTTTACTTTCCTGACTTTATCTTTCTCCTCTTTAAAGAAAAACCGGATGTACCTGTAATATAAAACAGAGGCATAGGGTAGAGCCAGAACACAGATGCTTCCTTCCTGGATGGTTTTTACTGTGCATATTATTCCCGGGGAAAGACAAATCATCTCTTCCTTTCTTATTTTTACTCTCTCTTTTTCCTGTTTGAAAAGAAAAAATTCTCCCGAAAGATTAAAAACGATAGAGGGTACATCTACCGACAAGGTAAATGTTTGCCCTTTCTTTAGTTCAGTTTGCTCGAAGCTGTCAGTAGAATTGTTTAATACACTTTTTGGATTCATAAGTCAGTTGTTTTTAGTTGTTTAAAAAAATGTTTTTCAATATCTCTTTCCTTCTATTATTATGCAGGGGTTCCGATTCCCTCTTCCAGTCTCTTTTTATGGGATTAGTCACAATAAGAGCTACTAAAAGTTGTTTCAATAGAATTGTTTTTCCTTTACATCATCCATTCTCTTATTCTCCAAAAAATAGTTTCAAATCAATCAGTTAAGCATTTCTTTTTGCTTTTCACTGTCACTTTAGAAGTGACAGGGGGAAAACGGATAGCAAACAACAGTGTAATAAAAACGTGTATATAAATCTTCTTCTGTATGTCAAAAGTGCAGGAAGGAGTAAAAACAAGATGAAACATTTGAAGCCGCGACTAATCCTTTTTCTATTTCTGTTACTACCGGTAACCGGTCGTATAAGAGCAGAAGAGAAAAACTTTCCGCCCCGTCTTTCAGTAAAGACAAATATTCTTTACTGGGCTACTACCACTCCCAACCTTTCGGTAGAGTATGCAATGACCGGCCGTCTCACGTTAAACGTAGCCGGTAGTTATAATCCCTGGCAATTTGGCAGCCGCCAGGATAATAAAAAGATCAAACACTGGATCGTTCAGCCTGAACTCCGATACTGGGTGTGTGAAAAGTTCAACGGGGGCTTCTGGGGTGTACATCTTCAGTATGGCCGCTACAATGCCGGAGGGATCAAACTGCCTCTTCGTATCTATACGGGGCTGGCCAATCATCGTTACGAAGGCTACCTTACCGGTGCCGGCATCAGTTACGGATACCAATGGTACCTCTCCCCCCGCTGGAATCTCGAAGCGCAGTTTGGATTCGGTTATTCGTACATGCATTATAAAGAATATGAATGCCGCCAGTGTGGGGAGCAACTGGGGAAAAACCATAAGCACTACTTCGGACCGACCAAAGTGGGCGTATCGTTGGTATACCTTTTTTGAAATGAAAAACGAAGAATGAAAAATGAAAAATGAGGGATACATCATGTTTTTTAAGCGGTGGGCTTTTAGGATCTTCTTAACCTTCCTACTTGTCCATTGTCAATTATCCATTGCTCAACAAGGAGCAGTCGTGTTAGAGAATCTGGTCCTTAAAGAGGAAGGGGATAGTTTACTTTTCTCTATGGATTTGGCCGTTATTTCCGAAGCTGTGTACAGCGGGCAAAGTTTACGGATTTCCCCCCGGCTAACGACGGAAGATACTTCTTTTATCTTTCCTTCCGTTCTCCTGAATGGGAAAAAGAAAGACCAGCAGTATAAACGCCGGTTAAAACTACGTGGCTTGCCCCTTCCCGCGGACTCACTCTATTTGCGTACACGCATTCAAAAAGGGGTAGGAGAACAGATCCGTTATGAAATACGAATCCCTTACGAAATGTGGATGGACACAGCCCGGTTAGAGATGCACCAGATACTGAGTGCCTGCCGGGACCAGGAACAATGGTTTATACTACCGGACGTAGCCGGCGTACAAACCGCCGGTTTTACTCCTTATCCACCCCTTGTCCGGGTCAATTATATTGAACCCCAACAGGAGGTAAAACACCATCAGATGCAAGGCGTCGCTTTTCTGGATTTCCGGCCCGGTAGTGCTGAAATTTTACCTTCCTACAGGCGCAATACCCAGGAGTTATCCAAAATAGAAGCGTCTATCCGGAGTGTCAGGGAAAATCCGGATGTGACACTGACCGGCCTGCATATCCACGGGTATTCGTCGCCGGAAGGTTCCTATAGTCTGAATGAACAGTTGTCTGCCGGACGTGCCGGGGCACTCAGCCGCTATCTCAGCCAATCGTTCGGTTTATCCTCTTCGATGTTACATGTATCTTCTACTCCCGAAGACTGGGATGGACTGCGGGAAAAGATGGAAGAGAGTGAACTACCGGAAAGAGAACGTATTCTGGCCATTATAGAGAATGCCTCTTCACCTGATCAGAAAGAGCAGCAATTAAAAGCCTTAGGTTCGACATATCAACTCCTTTTAAACCAGTTTTTTCCTTCGCTCCGGCGGGTGAGTTACCGCATTGAATATACAGTGCGTGACTATACACCCCTGGAAGCGGAAGAACTGCTCGAAAAGAACCCGGCTTATCTGAGTCCGGCCGAACTGTTCCACCTGGCGCTTAGCTACGGGGAAGAATCCCCGAAATGGGGAGAGATTCTCCACCTCAGTGCTCTCCTCTATCCGGACAACCCCATTACCCAACTCAACCTGGCTGCCTGGCTGCTTCAAAAAGGCGACACGGAAGCCGCCGGCCCACTGCTGGAAAAAGTAAAACAGGAAGAGATAGCTGCAAATGATACAGGTGTATATTACCTGCTGGTCCGGGAACCGGACAAAGCGGAAGCCTATTTCCGGAAAGCACTTGCGGCAGGTATTCTGTCCGCGGAGTACAATCTGGAAGAAGTAGAGAAAGTGAGGGAAGATATACGCCGCCAAAAGCGCAGGAATAGTGAATAACAAAATAAATAGTATGTTTTCAGATATGCGTCTTTCAGCCGCAGGTAAGTTACAAACTTACCCATGTTTCGCTTCCGGGTTACAAACCCGGAAGAATTGGTCGAAGGGGATTTGTAATCCCCGACGTCCAGAAAAGTGTACTACTAACTACCAGCTACTAAATAAATACAACAAGCGATATTTTATTTACTAACTTAATTAATTAAAGTATGAAAATTAAAAGTTTA
>JAJQES010000018.1 GCA_021201565.1 Tannerellaceae bacterium | reverse complement strand
CTTTCATGATGTTATCCAAAAATAATTACTTTAATTTGTGAATTGTTAATGGCATATGTCATCTCTCATTTAAATGCAATTGAAATATGAACGACACTCAAGGAACTAATTTGCCGGTAGAGAATAGCGGCCAATTGGAAGAAGCTAAAGCACCGGTCACAGAGCCTGTAACTACTCCGACAGAAGAGGCTGTATCAAATGAAGTAACGGAAAAGGAAGCACCCACAGTAGAAACAGACGTTCCTGCCACGGAAGCGCCTGCGGAAACCCCGGTAGCCGGAGAGGCACCTGTTGTGGAAGAGTCTGCTGAAGTTACGACAGAAGAACCAACCCCTGCGGAACCGGAAGAGGTAGAAGCAGCTGGTTCCGGCAAATGGACCAAAGAAGAGATCCTGGAAAAACTAACCGGTTTACTGGAAGATCCGGCTGAATCTTCACGGGGAGAAGTGGAAACTCTGAAACAGGCCTATTACAAGCTTCGCCGTACGGAAGTGGAGGAACTGAAAAAAGCATTTATAGAAGAAGGAGGCGACGAAGCTGATTTTGTAGCTCCCGCGGATGAAACGGAAGAGCAGCTGAAAGAACTGCTGAATGTGTATAAGCAGAAAAGAGCGGCTGTTCTGGCGGAAGAAGAACAACAGAAAGCAGCTAACTACGCATTGAAGCTGCAACTGATCGACCGGTTAAAAGAACTGACCGAAAGCCAGGACGATTTCAATAAACTGTATCAGGAATTCAAAGATATACAACAACGCTGGAAAGAGATCAAAGCAGTACCCCAGGAGCATGTAAATGAGCTGTGGAAAAACTATCAGATCTATAGCGAACGGTTCTATGATATCATCAAAATCAACAACCAGTTCCGGGATTATGATTTCAAAAAGAATCTGGAACTGAAAAAGGTATTGTGTGAAACCGTTGAGAAACTGGAAAGTGAACCGGATGTGATCTCGGCGTTTCACCAGTTGCAGAAACTGCATCAGCAATGGCGTGAGATCGGGCCGGTGGCGAAAGACCTGCGTGAAGAGATCTGGGGACGTTTTAAAGCGGCTTCTACGGTGATCAATAAACGTCATCAGGAACATTTTGAAAAGCTGAAAGAAAAAGAACAGGAAAACCTGGAAGCAAAAACAGCGATCTGTGAAGAGATCGAAGCGATTGATTTCAGCCAGTTGAAAACATTCAAAGACTGGGAAGCTAAAAACAAAGAGGTGATCGCTTTACAGGAGAAATGGAAAACCATTGGGTTTGCTCCTAAAAAACATAATGTAAAGATCTTTGAACGTTTCCGTGCTGCCTGTGATGTATATTTCAGCCGGAAGAGCGAATTCTACAAAGATGTCAAAGCCGATATGGAAAAGAACCTGGAACGCAAAAAAGAATTGTGTGAAAAGGCGGAGGCATTGAAAGACAGTACGGACTGGAGAGCAACTACTGAGAAGATGATCGCTTTGCAGAAAGAGTGGAAAACGGTGGGACCGGTTTCCCGTAAACATTCGGATGCGGTATGGAAACGGTTTATCACTGCTTGTGATTATTTCTTTGAACAGAAGAATAAAAATGTTTCTTCTCAAAAAGGGGTAGAACAGGAAAACCTGAAAGCCAAGAAGGAGTTGATTGAAAAGATCAACCAGTTGGATGACAACAGCGATAATGAAGAAGCTGTCGGTTTGTTAAAAGACTATATGGCCGAATGGAACACCATTGGCTTTGTACCATTCAAAGAAAAAGACAAGATCTATAAAGAGTATCACGAAGCGGTAGACAGACAGTTTGACCGCCTGAAAGTCGATAAGAACGAACGCCGTATGGAATCTTTCCGTACCAATGTGTCTGATATGGCCAGCGGTGAAAGAGGGAAAGGTAAACTATACGGGGAACGTGAGAAACTGATGCGTATGTTTGAGCGTATGAAGAACGAACTGCAAACGTATGAAAATAATATCGGATTCCTGAATATCTCCTCTAAAGGCGGTGGTGGCCTGATCAAAGAGATGGAACGGAAAATGGAGAAACTTAAAGAAGAGATGGATCTGATCGTTAAGAAGATTGAATTAATTGATCAGAATTTGGAGTGACCAATTTTTTTCATTGATTTTATAATTTAATAGTTAGTTAAACATAGAGTCCGGAATAGTATGTGTTCCGGATTCTTTGTTTTTATTTTTATCCCGTGAAACAGTTACATTATTTTAATCCCGGGCATGAAGCGTCTGTGTGCCAGAGGAACCCTTATTTTACTCCGTCTGTGAATGTGCGTAAAATGACGGAGGATCTGGCATGGCTTCCTGTTTGGTATGCCCGTCCCGGAGATTGGGTCTGGACCGGATCGCCGTTCCCGGAGCCCTCTTTTTCATTTCCGGCAGGCCTTATCCCTCCGGGACAACCTCTTACTACGGCCGGATTACGGAAAAAGAAGGATACCGGGGAAGAGCCTCTGGAAGGGATGCCCTGGGGAATTTCGCCGGATAGTGTCCGGAAAATGCGGGAATTAAAAAAGAGTAGCGGTTATCCGTTGACCGTTCCGGAATGGAAGGAAGAGTATGTGGCTTTAACCGGCCGTTCCTGTGCGGCGGAATGTCTCACTTACCTGAGGGAATTATATCCTTCTGCGCTTCTTCCGGCTATTCCGCTTTTCTTTCATGAAACGGAAACGCTGAGACAATATATCAACCGGTGTCCCGGACAGTATATCCTGAAAAGTCCTTATTCTTCTTCCGGGCGGGGATTGGTATGGGTGGAAGGGACTGTTCCGGAAAAAGAGTGGAACTGGATCCGGGGAGTCCTGACCCGCCAGGGAAGTATTAGCCTGGAGCCGGCCCTGGATAAGATCAGGGATTTTGGGTGGGAGTTCTTGTCGGATGGGGAAGGGAAGGTGGTCTATAAAGGTATTTCCCCGTTTACAACCAATGCCAAAGGCGCTTTTGAACGTACTTTTATCTCTTCACAGCAACAGGTATTGGCAGATATATACCGGCTTATTTCTCCTGACGTATATGACTGTTTCCTGGAGGGCGTGACCCGGTTTGTCCGGGAAAAATACAGTTATAGGTACAAAGGATGTATAGGAGTTGACATATTAGTATACCGGACGGCAACCGGCGGGATTGCCCTTCATCCGTGTGTGGAAATCAATATGCGTTATACCATGGGGTATCTGGCTTTGCAATTAGAACAGTTCCTTTATGCGGAGGCCCGGGCTACGTTTCAGATCACCTACCACAAAGATCCGGCTGATGGTTTCCGGGAACATCTCAGGATGCAGGAAAGCCATCCGTTGGAAGTCGCAGACAACAAAATAAGATCCGGGTACCTGTCCCTCTGTCCTGTTACTTCCGGTACCCACTATAAAGCTACCTTATGGGTAAAAAGTGAAAGGTGAAAGAGGGCGCGGATCAGTCTTTCCATTTACTACGGGGATGGTGCTCGAGGATCTCTTTTCGCAGGAATTCCCGGTCGATATGGGTATAGATCTCGGTAGTGGTGATCTTCTCATGTCCCATCATCTCCTGGATAGCCCGCAGGTTGGCTCCTCCTTCCAGCAGATGGGTGGCAAACGAATGGCGGAAGGTGTGGGGACTCACATTCTTTTGGATGCCGGCCAGTTCGGTTTGTTGTTTAATAATGTGGAACACCATAATGCGGGATAAAGGGGTACCCCGGCGACTCAGGAAAAGAATATCTTCAAACCCTTTTTTGACCTGGATATGGACTCTGTCCAACAGATAGAGTTGGATTTCGTGGAGGGCCGTTTCCGAGATTGGCACTAACCGCTGCTTACTTCCTTTTCCTTCCACCTTTACAAATCCTTCTTCAAAATAAACGTCCGCATAACGAAGGGTGACCAGTTCCGAAACCCGGAGCCCACAACTATACAGCACTTCCAGCATAGCGCGGTTGCGCCGGCCCTCTTTTTGAGACAGGTCTATCGAATCCAGAATCGCGTTTACTTCCTCTTCCGTTAATACTTCCGGAAGTTTCACACCGATTTTGGGAGATTCGAGCAGTTCGGTGGGATCCTGGGTCAGATAACCATCCAGTAACAGGAACCGGTAAAAAGATTTGATCCCTGAAATAATCCGTGCCTGTGAACGCGGATGGATACCGATGTCCCGGAGCTGCGCGACAAACTGCTGTAAATGGTCATAGGTGAGCGTTTCAAAGGTAAGGTTTTCGGAAATAAGGAACCGCAATAGTTTTTCCAGGTCATGTAAATAAGCATCCACAGAGTTCGGAGAGAGCGACTTTTCCAGCCGTAAATATATTTTGTATTTATTTACAATCTCTTTTCCCCCTGATATTGTTCCATTTGTACCCATCTGTGTGTTAAAATAAAAATCATTACCTTTGCGCCAAATTTGCGGGCTGCACCGAAATGTACAAAGGTAATAAAGAAACATGAAAATGAAGAAAATACAGATCATCAACGGTCCAAATCTGAATTTATTGGGTAAACGTGAACCAACGGTTTACGGAAACAGTTCTTTTGACTCTTTTCTGGACGGACTGCGTGAGAAGTATCCGGATATGGAGATTGAATATTTCCAGAGTAATGTGGAAGGTGAACTGATCAACCGGATCCATGAAACCGGATTTGAGTATGACGGTATTATTTTGAATGCCGGCGCCTATACTCATACGTCGATCGCCTTGCATGATGCGATTAAAGCGGTGGAAACACCCGTGATAGAAGTACATATTTCCAATGTACATGCCCGGGAAGAGTTCCGTCACCGTTCGATGATCTCTGCCGCCTGCCGGGGAGTTATTCTGGGATTCGGACTGGATTCTTACCGGTTGGCACTGGAGTTTTACAAAATTGACCATTGACAATGTATAATTGCCAATTGGGGAAAAAGGGTATTTAGAGAATTAGGTTTAGGTTTTTCATATTATAATTGTCAATTGTCGACTGTCAATTGCCAATTCTTAAAAATTTGTTTTTATGATCAAGCATACTAAAATTGTTGCTACGATTTCCGATCAACGTTGTGAGGTCGATTTTATACGTTCGCTTTTTAAAGCAGGAATGAATGTGGTTCGTCTGAACTCTGCCCATATGGATGCAACCGGGTTTAGTAAAGTAGTAGGGAATGTTCGCCAGGTCTCAGATTGTATCGGTATCCTGATGGATACAAAAGGTCCTGAAATACGTACCACGATTACGGATAATCCGGTAGAATTCCGCACAGGTGATAAAGTGAAAGTGATGGGGAAACCCGATGTAAAGACTACACATGACTGTATCTGTGTATCCTATCCCAACTTTGTCAATGAAATGCATGTGGGAGATGATATGCTGATTGACGACGGTGACCTGGAGATGAAGGTGGTGGACAAAACAGCGGATTACCTGGTCTGTGAGATCGGAAACGATGCCACATTGGGGAGCCGTAAGAGTGTGAATGTACCGGGTGTACGGATCAATCTGCCTTCCCTGACTGAAAAAGACCGCAAAAGTATTCAGTTTTGTATCGAAAACAACCTGGATTTCATTGCGCATTCTTTTGTAAGAAGCAAACAGGATGTATTGGATATTCAGCGGATTCTGGATGAACAAAATAGTCCTATCAAGATCATAGCCAAGATTGAAAACCAGGAAGGGGTGGACAATATTGATGAGATCCTGGAAGTGGCGTATGGAATTATGATTGCCCGCGGTGACCTGGGTATTGAAGTGCCTGCGGAGAAAATACCGGGCATTCAACGGGTGTTGATCCGTAAATGTGTGGAAGTGAAAAAGCCGGTGATTGTGGCTACTCAGATGCTTCATTCTATGATCAATAACCCACGGCCGACCCGGGCGGAGATTACCGATATTGCCAATGCGATCTATTACCGTACGGATGCCATTATGCTCAGCGGTGAAACAGCGTATGGAAAATATCCGGTAGAAGCGGTACAAACCATGGCGAAAGTGGCCCGTGAAGCGGAAAAAACCAAACTGGCTGCCAATGATATCCGTGTCCCTATCAATGGAAATGACCTGGATGTCACTTCGTTTCTTGCCAAGCAGGCCGTGAAGTCCTCTTCCAAACTGCATGTGAAAGCGATTATTACAGATAGTTATACCGGACGTACGGCCCGTTATCTGGCGGCATTCCGGGGAACCTCTCCTGTATATGCCATCTGTTACAACCAGACCGTGATGCGCCACCTTTCCCTTTCGTATGGAGTGTGGGCGGTGTACCAGGCATGGGATGACAGCCGGCGGGGGTATTTCATCAATGCGTTGAACGAGCTGATCCACAGCGGGCATATCAACCGCAATAATATGGTGGCCTACCTGAGCGGTAGCTTTGGTGAAGGAGGTGGAACCTCTTTTCTGGAGATCAATAATGTAGGGAAAGTACTGGATTCGTTTGACCACTACCAGCTGCCTACTTTTGATGATAAACAAAATGATCACTGAGACATTAAACGAGTATATCTTATCCCATATTGACGAAGAGGGCGAACTCCTGGCGGCTTTGAACCGGGATGCCAATGTAAACCTGCTTCGTCCCCGTATGTTATCCGGCCACCTGCAGGGCCGGATCCTTAAAATGATCTGTCGCCTGTGCCGTCCGTTACGGGTACTGGAGATCGGGACCTATACCGGGTATGCCACCCTGTGCCTGGCAGAAGGCTGCCCGGAAGAGAGTGTGATCCATACGATAGAGATCAATGATGAGATGGAAGATTTCATCTGCAAATACGTTGACAAATCTCCCTACAAAGAGAAAATACGGTTGCATATAGGAGATGCTATGGAAATTATTCCTACTTTAGAGGAGACGTTCGACCTGGTGTTCATTGACGCGGATAAACGGTTGTATTCCGCTTATTACGACCTGGTATTTCCAATGGTCCGAAGAGGGGGAGTGATCCTGGCCGATAACACCCTGTGGGATGGAAAGGTGATTGAGCCACTCTATCCGGCTGATAAACAGACAGCCGGTATCCTCGGTTTTAATGAACGGGTCAGCCGGGATGAACGGGTCGAAAAGGTAATAGTACCATTACGTGACGGTTTAACGATGATATGGAAAAAATAAACTTATGGAAAATAAACGATTACAAAAAATAGGCCGTCTCCTGCAAAAAGAGTTGGGAGATATCTTTCTGAAGCAGACCAAAAGCATGCCCGGAACCCTTATCTCAGTGTCTGCGGTACGTGTCAGTCCGGACCTGGGGATCGCGAAAGCCTACCTCAGTATTTTCCCTTCTGAGAAAGGAGAAGAGATCCTGAAAGCGATTCAGGCCAATACGAAAGCGATCCGCTACGATCTGGGACAACGGGTACATCTGCAGTTACGCAAGATCCCTGAACTCAGTTTCTACATTGACGATTCCCTGGATTATATTGAGAACATTGATAATCTGCTAAAAAAATAAAAGGAGAAGTGAATGTTCCGTTTTATATAGCCCGGCGCTATCTTTTTTCCAAAAAGTCCCACAATGCAATCAACATCATTTCGCTTATTTCGGCGGGCGGGGTGATCATTGCAACTGTGGCTCTGGTGTGCGCCTTGTCTGTCTACAACGGGTTTCATGATCTCATTTCTCTTCAGTTCAGTAGTTTTGATCCCCAGTTAAAAATCACCCCCCGTACCGGAAAAGTATTTGATCCGGATGCTCCGGCTTTTCGTGAAGTCAAATATATGGAGCAGGTCGATGTCTATTCTGAGGTATTGCAGGACATTGCTCTGCTACGTTATAAAGACCGCCAGGAGATAGGGATCATAAAAGGGGTAGATGATCATTTCAATCGGCTGACCCTCATCGACAGCATCCTGGTAGAAGGCCGTTTTGCTTTGCGGGAAGATATTGTCGATTACGCGACGCTGGGCATAGGCCTTGCGTATGCCTTAGGGGTGAAGGCCGGGTTTGTCTCTCCGGTGGAGATCTATGTGCCTAAACGGGATGAAGCCGTCAATATGGTCAATCCGGTCGCCTCTTCTAACAGGGAATATATTTATGTGTCCGGCGTTTTTATGATCAACCAGCCGGAGTATGACCAATCTTATATGGTCATTCCTTTGCCGTTGGCCCGGGAGCTGTTCCGGTATGAGAAAGAGGTCAGCGCTATCGAGATCAAATTAAAAGAGGGAGTGGACCAGGAAGAGGTTAAACACTCTATCCGGCGTATCCTGGGAGAGAACTTTGATGTAAAAAACCGCTATGAACAGCAGGAGGCTGCTTTCAAAATGATGCAGATTGAAAAGTGGATGACCTATCTGATCCTCTGCTTTATCCTCTCCATTGCCGTATTTAACATTATTGGTTCGCTCTGTATGTTGATGATAGAAAAACAGGCTGATGTGCAGACACTACGCCATCTGGGAGCGAATGATTCTTTTATCCGGCGTATCTTTTTACTCGAGGGATGGATGATCTCCGGGGGAGGAGCCATTCTGGGAATCGGTGCCGGCCTTTTGTTGTGCTATTTGCAACAACGGTTTGGACTGATCCAGCTGGGACAGACGGCCGGTGCTTTTGTGATCGATGCCTATCCGGTGAAAATTGTTGCTTCAGATATTCTGACCATTTTTATTACCGTTTCCCTGATCGGTCTCTTTGCCGCCTGGTATCCGGTCCGGTATCTGGGTCGGAAATGGTTGCAGGCGAAGAATAAATA
>JAJQES010000353.1 GCA_021201565.1 Tannerellaceae bacterium | reverse complement strand
CAGCGGTTAACGATGTCCAGATCAGTGTGGCAACTCCGACACTGGCAGCCGGTACCACAACACTCCGGACACAAACGGTTACAGTGCCGGCGGCTCCTGAGGAGCGGACGGTACAGATACAGTATCTCCATCCCGCTACAAATCAATGGACGACTATCAATACATTCCTCCAGCCGGAACAACTCTGGATTCTTACAACAGGTGCAAAACGGGTAGTTGCTAAAGCCGACGCACTTTTGTATGGAGTAACAGGGGCTCAGGCCATGAACTGGGCACAGGCTATGGGGATCAATCCCAATTATAATACTACACATTTTAATTATGACAATGACCTTCAGAATAATTTCTACACCAATGCAACGTATGTTCCTGATCCGGCCTATATGACAGGATGTAATGCTTACTGGGAGGAAAGTCCTACGGATCCTAAAACGGGTCAGGGACACTGGCGTGTGCCTACCTATGACGAAAGCCGGGAGATAATGGCTAATGATGACAAAGCGGTATCATATAATATTCTCAGGAGTGCATATTATGTCTATTGGACTTCAAGAGAAGCCTCTCTTACGCCCTACCAGGCGACTACAAACTATTGGATGAGTGGTAATGTATATGTAGGCGCGTCAGGAAAAGTGAACTCAGTGGCAGGAACTACTACTATTTATATCGTTCGGTGTGTACGGGCGCAATAGGTAGATAAGATCAGAAGATAGTCTGCGCGCTCAAAAGGTAAGAAACCCGTAAACCGGACATTCAGGATGCGGAGTAACCGGAGATTTTAAACAAATAAAAAACGATCGGTGTTTATTATAGAAAGATCATTTAATAAACACCGATCGTATCATGAAGAAATTTATCAACAATCCTGCAAATGTCGTGGTAGAATCTATGGAGGGTCTGGAACTGGCTCATCCTGATTTGGTAAAAGCATTTTATTCGCCCAACTATATGGTCCGGAAAGATGCGCCTGTAATGGGAAAAGTGGCCATTGTTTCCGGTGGAGGCAGCGGACATGAACCGATGCATACCGGATATATTGGTCGGGGCATGCTGGACGCGGCCTGTCCGGGCGAAATTTTTACCAGTCCTACCCCCGACCAGATCTATGAAGCCGCCAAAAAAGTCCACAGTGGTGCCGGAGTGCTGCTCATTGTAAAAAATTATACAGGCGATGTGATGAATTTTGATATGGCAGCTGACCTGTTAAAGGCGGATGGCATAGAGGTGGAACAGGTATTAATCGACGATGATGTGGCGGTGCAGGATAGTTTATATACGGCTGGCCGGCGGGGAGTCGGAGCCACCATATTAGCTGAAAAGATCACCGGCGCGGCCGCGGAAACCGGAATGGGACTCAAAGAACTTGCGGATCTGTGCCGGCAGGTAAATGCCAATGCCCGGAGTATGGGAGTCGCGCTAACACCCTGTACCGTTCCGGCTGTCGGTAAGCCTTCTTTCGATCTGCCGGATGATGAATATGAACTGGGGATCGGTATTCATGGCGAACCGGGAAGACAACAGTTGAAAATGGAACCGGCCGACCGGATCGTAGAGCGGATGATGGAACCGGTTCTGGAAGATTTACCCTTTAAGGCAGATGATGAAGTGCTGCTATTTGTCAATGGAATGGGAGGTACTCCTATTTTAGAGCTTTATATAGTGTACCGCAAAGCATACGAAATCGCTACCCGCAAAGGATTAAAAGTCTCCCGTAATCTGGTAGGTACCTATATGACCAGTCTGGATATGGCAGGTGCTTCGGTCACCTTGCTGAAAGTAGAAGGCCGTATGCGGGAATTCTGGGATGCGCCTGTACAAACCGCAGGTTTGCGTTGGGGTATTTGATTTAATGAAAATGCATACAAAAGAACGAATCGGGTATGGAGGAATTTACAAGTGAATCTGCACTAAAATGGTGCGATAATCTGGCTGAAATCTATCAGCAAAAGAAGGATGAACTGACTGAACTGGACCGTCAGATCGGAGATGCTGATCACGGGCTTAATATGGCAAGAGGTTTTACAACGGTAGCCGGTAAAGTGAATGGAATGGCTAACCAGGATATCGGAACTATTTTTAGAACGGTTGCTATGACGCTTATTTCTACTGTTGGGGGAGCCAGTGGTCCTTTATATGGAAGTTTCTTTTTGCAAATGGCTGGTAAAGCAATCGGTAAAAAGTCATTAACTACAAACGAACTATCGGATCTGTTACAGGCGGGTCTGCAGGGGGTAATTATGCGGGGTAAAGCTGTTGTAGGAGATAAAACCATGATTGATGCCCTGTCACCGGCGGTCCGGGCAATGGAAGAGAATAAAGAAAAAGGACTGCAAGAAGCACTAAATGAAGCTGCAAAATCCGCCCGGCAGGGAGCGGAATCCACGATTCCTGTTATTGCAAAGAAAGGACGTGCCAGTTACCTGGGTGAGCGCAGCAAAGGTCATGAAGACCCCGGTGCCGAATCGACTGCCCTTTTGTTTGAGCAACTTGCTAAATCAGTAGTCATATAAAAAATAAAATAAACAATTGAGAAGAAAGGGATTTGGAAAGTGTCATCCGTGTCGTCTATACTGAATACCAGATAAACATTGATGATTGTAAATCCCGGAATTGTCAATTGTGCATTGTCAATTGAAAACTATGGTTGGTTTTGTACTTGTATCACATAGCCGGGCGTTGGCCGAAGCTACCCGGCGTTTGATTCACGCTATGTCCGGAGAAGACCTCCCGGTAGGTATTGCAGCCGGAACAGGGGAAGGACATACAGAGTTAGGTACGGACGCGGTTGAAATATCAGAAGTAATTTCTTCACTGTCCGGAAATGACGGAATTGTGGTGATGATGGATATGGGAAGTGCTGTATTAAGTACTGAAATGGCGTTAGACCTGTTAGAGCCGGGCATCCGGCAGAAAGTCCGGTTATGTCCGTGGGCTTTTGTAGAAGGATCTGTTGTGGCGGGAGTGGTTGCAAAGACGGGAGGAGGAGTCGAGGATATTCTCCAGGAAGCTTCTTTGGCCTTACGCCAAAAGACGGATCATCTTTCGGAGGAGGTGGCACAGGAGATTAAACCTGGAACCTCTCCGGGAGAGGAACACGCTGTGTCCGGAACATTTACTATTCTTATCCCGCATGGTCTACATGCCCGTCCGGCAGCACAGTTAGTACAAACCGCTTCCCAATTTACCGGCGATATCCGTATCCGGGATTTAACCAATGGAAAAGGACCTGTTTCTATTAAAAGTATTACAGGGGTGATGACCTTAGAAGTATTGTACGGACATGAAGTCGAAGTTTCCGCATCGGGTTCTGATGCTTCACAGGCTCTCCGGACGATAGGGCAGGCCATTCAGGCCGGATTAGGTGATACGCCTGAGCCACTTCATCCGGAGACAGGAAATCCTCCGGAGGGCCCGCTGGTAAAGGCAGAAGAAGGGACACCGCTCGGGGTCTCTGCCGGAATTGTTATAGCTCCGGTTTATTTCCCCTCCCAATTTTCGTATGTATTTCCGGATCTGCAGATCCAGGATGTTCGTGAGGAACAGGAAAAACTGAAAACAGCTTTAACAGTTACCCGGAATGTATTGCAACGTAAAACAGAAGAGGTCTCTGAAAAAGTGGGGATGGAGCGGGGCAAAATCTTTGAGGCACAGGGTATCATGCTGGATGATCCGGCGCTTGTGGAAAGGGCTATGCAGTTGATTGGTGAAAAACATCTTCCGGCAGGAGAAGCCTGGTGGACGGCTGTATGTGAAGTCATAGAAGAATATAAAAAATTAAAAGATCCGAATCTGAAACAGCGGGTACTGGATTTACAGGATATTGCCCAATTGGTATTATTACAGTTCGGAATAGCAGAAAAAGGCCGGATGAACATGTCCGGTAAGGGAATTATGGTAATTGATGATCTGACACCGGGTCAGGCGGCCTCATTGAATACGGAGAAAGTAGAGGGAGTTATTTGTCTGGATAACGGAGAAACTTCACATAGTGCTATTTTATTGCGTTCACGTGGAATCCCGGCCATTGTGCAGGCAAGAAATTATCCCCGGTCTTTGCGGGAACTGGAAGAGGGAAGCCTGCTGGCTATGGACGGGACTACCGGGGAGATTTGGATAAATCCGCAGGGAGACCTGTTAGCGGAACTGACAACTAAAAGAGACCAGTGGATAGAGCAGGCTGAAAAGGAAAAACAGGAGAGCCGGCAACCGGCAGTAACAACGGATGGAAAACAGATTCCGGTCCTGGCAAATGTGGGAGATCAGGAAGATGTCCGTCTGGCTGTGGAGAATCACGCGGAAGGTATTGGTTTGTTACGGACTGAATTTATGTTTCTCCACCGCGATACTGCACCAACCGAACAGGAGCAGATAGATACGTTACGGGAACTACTGGAGCCGGTGCAGGGTAAGCCGGTAACTATTCGTACACTTGATGCCGGAGGAGATAAAGAGTTACCTTATCTGGATATGCCGAAAGAAGAAAATCCGTTTCTGGGCATCCGGGCGATCCGGCTCACTTTACGAAAACCGGAGCTGTTCCGGCAACAACTCAGGGCTATCCTGCGGGCCGGGGTAGGACAGGACATCCGGGTCATGTTCCCGATGATCTCTACCCTGAGTGAGTTCCGTCAGGCAAAGCAGTCCCTGGAAGAGGCTCATCTCTCTCTGGAAAAAGAACACATAGAGCACTTATGGCCGCTTCCGGTAGGAATGATGATGGAAGTGCCATCGGCTGCTATTCTGGCACATAAGTTTGCACCGGAAGTTGATTTTATGAGTATTGGAACCAATGACCTGATTCAATATACAATGGCAGTCGATCGTACCAATCCACAACTCCACACACCACAGGAAAAAGAGTTTGATCCTTCTGTTCTGATCCTGATCCGGCATATTTGCGAAGCATGTGAACAGGCCGGCAAACCGGTTTCTGTCTGTGGAGAGGCTGCGGCGAATCCTTCCCTGGCTGCTACCCTGATCGGTGCCGGAGTCACCGGCCTGAGTATGAATCCCGCCAGTATCCCTCAGTTGAAAGCATGGATCCGGACTCAGTCGTATGCCCATCTTCATACATCAGAAAACAGATAATCATTTGTAATACCTGAAAAAATAGTTATATTTGCGCATGCTTTGTTTCCGAACTATACCCATAGGGAGGAATTAAAAGGGAACCAGGTGAGAATCCCGGACAGTCCCGCTGCTGTAAGCTTCATTAAAGAGGTAAAACAACAAAGCCACTGACAGGAGAAATTGTCAATTGTACATTGTCAATTATCAATTAAAAAGTTGGGAAGGCGTTTTACCGGAAGTAAGTCAGAAGACCTGCAAGGCATATTATTTCGACGGTTTCGAGGAAAGACCGGGCGAGAGTAAATCACATACCTGTCATTTATTTCTTTCCGTTATTTTCCCGTAAGCTGTTGATTGATCTGTCAATAATTATTCTGCCATAATAATTAATGAAAGAAGGACCCATATGCAGACGGGATGAGCTCCGTTTGTATATGGTACTTTTTACACAAGGATTTCCGGTCAATAATATAATTGTCATTTGTGCATTGTCTATTGAAAAATACTATATTTGCACTCGATATACTAAACCATTTAATACATTTTGATATGAAAAAGATAGCAGGTTTGACACTGGTATTTCTCTTTATGTTGGCTCTTGTGCCGGCACAGGCACAACTCTTACGCTTTGGTGTGAAAGGTGGTGTAAATATTTCAAAGGTTCATTTTAATGATGAATTATGGAGTGACGTAAAGAGTTCAACAGGCTTCCAGGTAGGACCGATGATGGAAATCGGGATTCCATTTACCGGTTTTGGGGTAGAGACCGGAATTTTATATTCGCAAAAAGGGTTTGAAATAGAGAATGAAAGTTATAATTCTGATTACCTCGATATTCCTTTACTGCTAAAATGGAAAATGGATCTTCCGTTGGTGCCGGTTGCTCCGTTTGTGGCGTTTGGTCCGGATTTTGCATTCCGGGTAGGAACTCCTAAAGAGCTTAAGGAGTTTGTGGATACTAAAACATTTGGAGTGGGATTGAATATTGGTGTCGGAGCGGAAGTATTCAAACATTTACAGGTTGGATTTAATTATAATTTCGGATTGACGGATGATGCTGAGTTTATTGCAGATATTGATAATGCAGGCAAGAGCCGTACCTGGTCTATTACAGCAGCGATCCTTTTCTAAAAAGAATACTTTAATAGTAAAATAAAACAGGAGCGGTGTAACGTATGTTCGTTACATCGCTTTTGTAGTTTATAAAAAGAGATTTTACTATCTTTGAATACTAAAAGCACAGAGTTGATGACATACGCTGAAGTAATACTTCCTCTATCACTGGAAAATAGTTTTACCTATAAAATTCCTTCTGATTTGCAAAATGCGGTTACTCCCGGATGCCGGGTTGTCGTACATTTTGGGAAGAAGCGCTATTATACGGCTATTGTAATGGAACTTCACGACCGGGCTCCAAAGGAAGGAGTGGAAGTGAAAGAAATATATACATTACTTGATGCTGTGCCGGTGATCCGTAGGCCTCAACTCCGTTTCTGGCAATGGATCTCTTCTTATTATTTGTGCAAATTAGGGGATGTTTATAAAGCGGCTCTTCCTTCCGGTTTAAAGTTGGAAAGTGAAACTGCTGTCCGGTATAATCCGGAATTTGAAGCAACCGAACCTTTAAAGAAAACCGAGCAGGCTGTCCTGGATGCTTTTGCTTTTACAGAAAAGTTATCTGTTTCCGAACTGGAAAAAATAACCGGCCTCCGTAATGTGGTGCCGGTAGTTGCCGCATTGATGGGAAAAGGAGCCGTGCAGGTAAGCGAAGAACTCAAAAAGGGATTTGCTCCGCGCACGCAGGCCTTTATCCGGTTACCGGAGAAACTGTATCAGGAAGAAGATTTACAGACTGTTTTTGAAGAACTTAAACGTGCGCGAAAGCAGGAACAACTATTATTAAGTTATCTGGACCTAAGCCATGTTCTGACTCCTGGCCGTTTGGTGGAAGTTTCCAGAAAAGAACTGTTGGAACATAGCGAATGTAGTCCTGCCATTCTGGACAGTTTGTTGAAAAAGGGAATATTAGAGAGTTATGAGAAAGAAGTCAGCCGGTTACGGGTACCGGTGGCCCGTAAAAAAGAGATACTTCCTCTTTCTGATGCTCAGCAAAAGGCTTATCAGGAGATCCTGGAATCTTTCCGTACAAAAGAGGTCTGTTTGTTACATGGAGTTACTTCCAGTGGAAAAACTGAGATCTATATCCACCTGATCAATGGTGTGTTAAAACAGGGGCGGCAGGTACTTTACCTGTTACCTGAAATTGCAATTACTACTCAGATCACAGAGCGGTTGACCAAAATATTCGGTGATAAATTGCTGGTTTATCATTCCCGCTTTTCAGATAATGAGCGGGTTGAGATCTGGAACATGCTTCTCCGTTCATCCGCGCCTTTGGTTATTTTAGGGGTGCGTTCCTCCCTGTTTCTTCCCTTCCGGGATCTGGGATTAGTCATTGTGGACGAAGAACATGAGAATACCTATAAACAACAGGATCCGGCGCCCCGGTATCATGCCCGGAATGCGGCGATGATATTGGCGGGAATGCATGGTGGCAAAACATTATTAGGCTCAGCTACCCCATCCATAGACTCCTATTTTAACGCATTAGGAGGTAAATATGGGTTTGTCAGGCTCACGAGCCGTTATGGGGAATGCCGGATGCCGGAGATCATTCCGGTGGATATCCGGGAGCAGAAACGAAAAAAGATCATGAAGGATGAACTGTTTTCTCCTACCTTGATCCATAAAGTAGAAGAGGCACTACAAAAGGGGGAGCAGGTGATCCTGTTTCAGAACCGGCGTGGGTTTGCTCCGATGATAGAATGTAAAAGTTGCGGATGTGTCCCTCATTGTATTCATTGTGATGTAAGCCTTACTTATCATAAATATCATAATCAACTGGTCTGTCACTATTGTGGTTATAAATACCAGGTACCCCATCATTGTCCGGAATGTAAAGGTACGGACCTGAAAATGGTTGGGTTCGGAACAGAAAAAATAGAGGAGAAGGTGGCGGAACTGTTTCCGGCTGCCCGGGTCGGACGACTGGATATGGATTCAGCCCGTAGCCGGAGTGCGTATGAACGGATTCTCAATGATTTTGAAAGTGGGAAAACTCAGATTCTGATCGGGACTCAAATGTTGTCCAAAGGACTGGATTTTGGAAATGTTGGGGTTGTAGGGATTCTGAATGCCGACGGACTCATGAATTATCCTGATTTCCGGGCGCACGAACGGGCTTATCAATTGATGGTACAGGTCAGTGGCCGTGCCGGACGGCGGGAGAAAAGAGGAACGGTTATTCTCCAGACCTCTCAACCGGAACACCCATTGATAGGCATGGTGAGTTCATTTGCCTATGAGGAAATGGTGAAACTACAGCTTTCGGAACGGAGTATGTTCCGTTATCCTCCTTATTACCGGTTGATTTATATTGTGATGCGTTCCAGGAATGCAACTGTATTGGAGGAGATGGCTGTAGTCTTTGCTGATAAATTACGTAAAAAGCTGGGAGAGCGGGTATTGGGCCCGGTCACACCTCCGGTCAACCGGATCCAGTCTCTTTATATTAAAAAAGTGGTATTGAAAATAGAAGTTTCCGCGGCGATCACTCCTGTCCGGAAAATTATGGAAGATGCACTGGCTGAGTTATATGTACTCCCTGCCTCCCGTCAGTTGATCATCCATTATGACGTGGACCCGGTTTGAAAC
>JAJQES010000207.1:3968-8855 GCA_021201565.1 Tannerellaceae bacterium | reverse complement strand
CCCCCCCTTTTGCCTATATCTATACCATAACGGTGCCTGTATTTGTTCATCGCTCTGCCTGGATTTGTACCCCCCTTCTGCCTGTATTTGTGTAGCCTCCTGCCTGTCTTTTTTGCATCTGGAGCCTGTAAAAAATAGATGCTGGTGCCTGTGTTTTATAACGCTGTCCGGAAATCTCTTCTGTATTGGGAGGGGGTGGTCCGGAAAACGGCTGTAAATGTGCGGTTCATGTTGAGGGAATTCCTGAATCCGCACCGGTTCGCGATCTGTTCTATGGTTAGGTTGGTTTCTGTCAGTTGGCGGCAGGCTGTTTCCAGCCGTACTTTTTCTACGTATTTCATAGGGGTAATCCCTGATTCCCGGACAAATACACGGGCAAAGTTCCGGGGACTCATTAGGACCAGTTCCGCTAACTTCTCCACGGTGATCTCTTCATGCAGATGGGTGGTGATCCATTCAATGGCCTGGCTGACGGGTTGATGATCTATCTGCTGGGCTTCCAGGATCATGCTGAATTGGGTCTGGTTGCCGGGACGTTTCAGGAACATCACCAGGATCCGTGCAATGAGTAGTGCGTATTTCTTTCCCAGATCCTCTTCGATTAATGCCAGGGCCAGATCTATTCCGGCCGTGATCCCGGCGGAGGTATAGATATTTCCGTCTTTCACAAAGATGGCATCCATCTGAACAGATATATCCGGATAGGCCCGGGCCATCTTTTCGCAAAGCATCCAGTGGGTAGTAGCTTTCCGGTTGGCTAATAGTCCGGCGTCAGCCAGTACAAAAGCGGCGGCACAGACGGAACATATACGCCGTACCACCTTGGCCTGCTCCCGGAGCCATTTTAGTACAGCCGCATCCGGCAGGTGTTCTTTCCGCTGGGACCGGCCTGCTATAATAAGGGTATCAATGGGATAACGGATGGTTTTGTAAGAGCCTTCACTGATAACGGATATTCCGGAAGACATCTCTATGGTTTTTGTTTTTCCCATGGAAACGATATGTATCCGGTAGTCGAACTCTGGTGTACGTCCGAGTTGGTGTATATGCTCTATTGCCTTTTGGAAAACATCCATCGGACCTGACATGTCCAGTGTGGTAGAATAGGGTGAAACCAGTATAACGATATGTTTGATAACTCTATGACGTTCCATAATAAGGGTATATTTCTTACAAATATACTCATTTTATGTATATGGCAGTTTTTGTACATATTGTCTTTTGGGTGCCATTCAGGACTTATTTCCGGTTATTTGTATGTATCAGATCGAAATAGATGTTTTTCAGGTGATGGATCGCACGGTATAAATGGGTTTTGCTGGATTGGTAATGAATATTCGTTAGTTCGGCAATCTCTTTGTGGGTTAATTCCTGAATGTAATAAAGATAAATGATCTCCTGTTGTGTTTCCGGTAGTTGCCGGAAGGCTTTTGCTAAAAAATAAAGGGAGGTTCCCGGTTCGGCTTCGTGCCGGAATAGTTCAAGGAAAAGATCTTCTGTGTGAAAGGCATTTTTATAGTTTTCGATGGGTTCATGCGGATTTTGTTTTTCCAGGTAGTCGTATAATTTAAAACGAAATGCTTTTAACATATAGCCTTTCAGGTTACCGGTAGGAGAGAGTGTTTGGTGATTTTGGATTAATTTGATAAAAAGGTCCTGAATACAGTCTTTTACGATTTCCGGATCGTTTACATACCTTTTTCCGTAATTAAACAACAGGGGATAAAAAAAATCATATAGTTCCTGAAAGGCGTTCAGGTCGCCTTTTAAACACCGGATCCATACATTATCATTTATTTCTGGCATATTTTCTTTTAACTTAATCATGAAAATATATGAGTGATAACATTTCTGTAAATTTTTTGTTGTTAAATGGATGGGTAGACTGAATAGGAGAGGGTGTGCCATTTTTTCTGTTTCTTTTGACACACCCTTTTATTATAATAGCATTGGCCTTTCTATACGATTTTTACACTCCCCAGCCGTCATTTTGTTTCAGGTTCGGATTTTTCTGGATCTCGGAAGTCGGGATAGGCCAGGCATACAAATGGTCACCCTGCCAGATATAAGGTGTGAAAAATTCACCCCAGGCTTCTTTAATTCCACTATTTTCATTAAATGCTTTCTCTTTCAGCGTGCGCCAGCGCATTTCGTCGAAAAAGTTGATTCCTTCGTTTACAAACTCCCGCCGCCGTTCGTCACGGATGGCATCTCTTAAGTCTGTTCCGGAAAGTGTAACCGGGGGCATCTCTACACTCTTTCTTGCCCGCACCTCATTCAGAGCGCTTCGTGCTTCGGCTTCTTTCCCCAGTTCAAACAGCGCTTCGGCTTTCATTAATAATACATCTGCATATCTGATAATGGGAAAATCGGTCGGACAGTAGGTTCTGTTAGGTGTTTCGGAAATCCCTTCGTACACGAATTTTCGATGCAGATAGAACAAGCGGGAAGGAGAGTCTGTTCTCAGGTCATTTACCGGTGAGCCTTCATTCCGGTAAGGCCAGCGTACGGTAACTTCCTGGTCGGCTCCGTTTAATACACCCAAATAGGTCGCATAGGGAGTAATAACATTGGCAGTCAGACGGGGATCCCGGTTTTCTTCATAAACTTTCCTGATCCGTTCTTCGTTGCCTGCCGGTAAGTATAGGGCCTGTACTTCCGGATCAAAACTATCTAATCTTTCTTTAACGAGTTTGGTTATTTCTGCGACTTCGTCTGTCCCGTAATGATCAATCCCTTCTGTATTTCTCAGAAAGAATACCTCCCGCTGCGCTAAAGGAACGGAAGAGTAGCCGGGTATGACGGCATCCCAGTCAAATGGAGTACCATCTTTATTTTCATAGAGATCAACCACTTCGTTTGTGACTACATAGCTATTCCAGCAGGATCCATACGAAGAGCGGGAACCACAGTGAAACTGTGTATCAATCCCATAGTTTTCCACTCCGGAGTTTTGCATGGAAAAGATCATCTCTTCACATTGCTCATTAGCTTCTTTGAATAATTCTTTGTATCCTCCCTGGAATAGGGCATACCCACATTTGGCCACTTCTTCAAAGTCACTGATCGCTTTTTCATATTCATTTATATATAGATAGACTTTCCCTCTCAATGCGTAGGCGGCTCCTTTTGTAACATGTCCGTAATTGGCATCTCCGCTTTCGTATTTATCCGGCAGATTGGGTTCATTGATTGCATCTGTCAGATCGGCCAGCACCACCTTCCATACTTCTTCTTCGGTTTCCCGTGGCTTGTCCATTTCATCCAGGGTTACTTCTTCAAGATATACGGGCACTCCTTTAAACAATTGGTTCAGTCGAAAATAGAAATAAGCTCTCAGGAATTTACCTTCTGCAATGTAACGTAGTTTGGTATTTTCATCTACCGGAGATATTTCCGGCATATTATGGATCAGGTCATTGGCCCGTGTAATACCGGTATAGTGCCCTTTCCAGATATTGAGAAAATAGTTATCACTACTTGCTATAGACCCGCTTCTTATGGCATGAGCACTTCGTTTTTGAGAGGTAGTACCAAACTGGTCATACTGATATAACATCCGGTCGGTCGCGGAACCGGTTGAAAGACCATCACGCATGGCACTATATACTCCGGCCACTCCCAATTCAGTAAGATATTCGGTAGCCCACATGGTAGAAGAGGCAATCTGGTCATACGGAGTTGTATTTAATAGGTTTTCAATGCAACCGGTAAAGAAAAAAGTGAGTAATCCGATTACTAATACTTTTCCTTTATTGTATGTTCTCATCAATCTATATTTTGTATTCATAATTTTCCTTTTCTTAAAGATTAAAAACTTACATTTAAGCCGAATGCGAACTGTCTCATCGGAAGATAGCCTATACCCGATCCTCTTTCCGGGTCCATGAAAGGATATTTGGTAAACATCAGCAGGTTTTCCCCGGTCGCAAATATCCGCAGGTTTGCTATATTATATCTCTCTGTGATTGTTGCCGGAACGGTATAACCGATCTGTAAATTCTTTAGTTTCAGATAGGATGCATTGTAAAGCCAGCGGTTACTTGCGACTCCGTTAATAGTTGTTGAAGTGGACAGACGGGGATAAAATCCGTTCAGATTATTTGTCGGATCAGTGGGATTACCCACATTATAATAATAGTGATCGTTTGCGACTGCTGTCGGAATCAGGCTATTACTACTTATCTGAGGTGAGTTATACCCTGTAGCTAAGAAATGATAGTGCATACCGGCACTTCCGGCCCAGATCATCGATAAATCAAAATTATTCCATTCTACATCAATATTAAATCCGTAATTGTATTTTGGAAGAGGAGATTTTCCGGTAAATGTCCGGTCATTAGAGTCACCGTATATTCCGTCATTATTCAGGTCAGCATATAGTAAATCGCCGTAATATAGCTGACTGGGACCAATGGAATTTTGTGGGGAAAAAGTATATCCTGCAGCCTGCATAGCCAATACCCAGTTCATATCATTCTCTGTCCGGATCATTCCATCCCGGGGACCTCCATGGATGTTGACTGTTCCGTCTGAGTGAAAATAGGTACCTGTTCCTGAATAGGTTTCCCGTAAATAGTATTCACCGATCCGGTATCCTTCCACAATGTATCTGTTGGAGTCATTGGAATCGGCGGAACCTACCAGACCGATATTATTTGTTCCGTCGTTCTCTACTATATATTTACCCAGATAATTTTTTACCTGGTCGAAGTTGTAAGAGAAATTTCCTCTGACATTATAATTGACTTTCCCGATCCTGTCCCGCCAGCCTACTGTAACTTCTATTCCTCTATTCAATACATCGGATGTGTTTAAAGTGGGGCCATCAATATTGCCGGCCACTCCGGGAATAGAAGGGGTTGTGAGGATTCCTTTGGTATATTT
>JAJQES010000207.1:0-3958 GCA_021201565.1 Tannerellaceae bacterium | reverse complement strand
GTATTTTGAGTAGGCCCTTTTATATCTCCTGCTGTCAAATAAATATCCGGAGTTGTCAAAATTCCTTTGGTATATTTATTATAAAAGTCAAATTCAAAATTAAGCCTTCCGCTGAAAGAGGTCCCTTCAATGGCTATATCAATCACTTCAGTTTCTTCCCAGTGCAATAGTTGGTTGGCCATTTTTTTCTGTGCCAGAGCCGTTAGCGGACTATCATTAAATCCATAATAGTAGATACCATAGAGTGACTGATAATCATAATTACCGGCATTGTCACTACCTAAACGTCCCCAGGATGCCCTGATTTTCAGATTCTGGAAATGTTCTTTGACCGGTGTTAAAAATGCCTCTTCCGAGAGTCGCCATCCTCCTGAAATACTGGGGAAATTTCCCCATCTCATCTCATTCCCGAACCTGGAAGATGCATCACGCCGAATATTAAATTCAAATAGATATTTACCTTTATAGTCGTAATTAACACGTCCGAAGTAGGAGCGCATGGCTCTGTCACGTTCTTTACCGGCAAATTTAGTTTCTTCTTCACCAGCAGCTGATGGAACATAAATTCCTTCGGCAATTAATCCTTTTTTGGAAGCAGAGAAATCATACCGGTCATTCCAGTAATATTCATTATGTCCCAGGAGGAACGCAAAATTATGTTGTTTATTTAGGTCAAACTGATAGGTTAATACATTATCATACGTTAATGTATATTCTTTTTTAAAATTGTAAGTTGTGGTCATTTCACTGGGAGCATTGGAAACATCAATTTCGAGATTGGTTGCAAAATTTTTCCGTTTCTGGTTGATTGGATACGTATTGGATTCTTTTTGGTAAAGTTGATAGTTTACTTTAGTTTCAAAACTCAATCCTTTCCATATATCAATGCGGGCGAATAAGGTGGTATTAACACGTGTATCCTCTGATTTACCTCCTGTATTATGCCATTGATGTGTCAGAGAAGATCCCGTTTGGGTAGACTCTTTGTCGGAAGAAGGGGCCGCCCAATATCCATCGTATTGATAAGGATATTGCCCGGGTACGTTTTGTTGAATATAGGCAAGCATAGAGCTGGAAGTGCTTTTTAGTCCGTTTTTTTGTAACGACATGAAAGTATGGGTTCCTACAGTAAGAAATTTACCCATTTTTGTTTCTAAATTGATCCGTGTCTGGAATTTCTCAATGCCTGTATTACTGATTATCCCCGGATTATTCAGGTAGCCTGCCGATATGGCGTATTTTGACTCTTCAGAACCCCCTGTTACAGACAGGTTATAATTTTGTATCCAGTTGTTTTCAAATACAGCGCTGGCCCAGTCGGTATTTGGATAGGCTACGTAGTTGGGAAACCCATATTCAGTCAGTCCATTAGGATTTTTGGCTGCTTCTCTCCATGTCTGAATATCGGTGTCTGTATATTTTGCAGTACTTCCGCCATTGAGATACCCTTCGTTGACTAATTCCATATAGGTCGCATAATCGGAGATAAACTCCGGCAAACGGGTCGGTTGGGCTAAAGATAAGGTACCGGTAAAAGTCACTTTGGGTTTTCCGGAGGTTCCTTTTTTAGTGGTTACGAGAATCACCCCATTGGCTGCACGGGTACCGTAAATCGCAGAAGAAGCTGCGTCTTTCAGGATGGATATGCTTTCTATATCATTGGGGTTTACGGCATCTAATGTACCCGGAATCCCATCAATGACTACCAATGCGCCTGAATTATCGCTATTTAAAGCTCCTTGTCCCCGCACACGGATCGTGGCACTGTCATCGCCCGGCCGGGCCGAAGTCTGGTTTACCCGTACCCCGGCTGCTAATCCTGCCAGCGCGGTTGATACATTGGTTAAAGGACGTGATTCAATGGCATCGGAACTGATAGTGGCAACCGATCCGGTCATGTTCACTTTTCGTTGTACACCGTATCCGACTACTACGACTTCGTCTAAGGATTTGAGGTCCTGCTGCAACCGGATGGTAAATAGCTGCCGGTTATTCACCTGGATTTGTTGTTCTTCAAATCCGATGTAGGTAATGACCAGAACAGCGTTCGGGTGTACGGTAAGCGTAAACTCTCCGTCCAGGTTGGTAATGGTGCCGTTTGTCGTACCTTTTTCTACGACATTCGCACCGATGACCGGTTCCCCTGTATCGTCAAATACGGTACCTCTCACCTGAATAGTAGCGGGTTGGGTAATGACCGGTACAGAAATAGTTTTTTCTTCTGCTTTTTTACGGAGAATGATTTGCCGGTCACGGATAATGTACTCCGTATCTGTTTGTGAAAACAGATTTTCAAGGATTGTGCTTATGGGCTGGTCGGTCAGGTGGATATCAACCGTTTTGTTGAGATCAATATTCTGGCCATGATACACAAAGATAAACTCACTGTTTTCCTCAATGTAGGAGAGTATATCTTTTAAAGAGAGGTTTTGCGACCGGATCGTAAGATTCACGGTTTCAGCGTATGCTTCCGCATGGGTTTTCATCCCGGAGTGGTTACAAAGTAAAAAGAGTAAGATAAGTTTAACGAGTAAAGTTCGTTCAAAGCTGAAAAGATCAGTCTTCTTCATATAATTGTCAGTTTTTTCTTAGATTAATAAAAAGGATTAAGTTGTTTTAGAAGCCGGATGGCATTTTCTCTTCATCCGGTTTGGCTGATAAATGACTATTCCATAGGCGATTCTTTTAATGTTAATATAATATTTTCAGATTCATCTGTTTGGTAATCAAGGTCCAGCGAAATGCAGATAATTTCTATAGACTCTTCCAGATTTTCCCTTAAATCTAATTTTCCGGATAAGGGAATAAGGGAAACTTCTTTTGAATAGGTGATGTTCCTTCCGTAATACCGGGATAAGCGTTCCAGTACTTCTCCGATTTCTCTTTCCTGTAAATACAGCATATTATTGATCCAGGAAGTATATTCGTGAATATCTACCTCATTTACCTGTAAGTTGTTTTCAGTGTATTTAAGCATTTGGTGGGGTTTTAACAGGGTTGTGGTCTGTTGGGTTTCCACTTCCACGCTTCCTTCCACAAGGACTACACTGGAAAATGGATCTTCTTTATAGGAGCAGATATTAAAAGTGGTTCCTAATACTTTCACCTGCATATTATTTGTTTTTACAAAAAATGGTCTTTCTGGTTCGTGTGCGACTTCAATGTATATTTCTCCATTTACTAAGATTTCCCGGGACTCTTTATTAAATTTATTCGGATAAATGACTCTGGAGCTGGAATTGACTTTTAGTTTTGTACCGTCGGATAACGTTAATGCTATCCGTTTTCCTTTTGGCACAATGACTTCGCTCCAGGCTTCTGCCGGCTCCTGTCCGCTGTTTTGGGTGCCATCTGATTTGATAACGGCTGTTTCCTGCATTTCTACAGACCCGTCATTGGCATATATCAACTCTGTATCATTATCCAGCCAGACCGTCTGGCCGGATGTGATCATAACAATGGTGTCTACAGCTGAAAAATCCATATTTTTCTCCAGTAAAGCCAGTGACAGACCCTCCTGTTGGGGAGCTGTGGCAGGAAAGTAATAAACAGGCAGGGTAATCAGTAAAAAGAGAATGGCGGCGGCAGCAAACACATATTTGATGGAGTGCCTCTTTTTTCTTTGGGAAACAATTTTTTCAATCTCTTTCCAGGATTCTGTTGTTTCGTGCCGGACAGAATTTTCATGTTGCTTCACCAGGTTGATGAGGGATTGGGCGTCCGATTTAAACGGATCCCGGCCATTTTTATTTGTTGTTTTCATTGTTCTCCGGATAGTGTTTATTAATAATACGGGAAAGAGAGCCGGATGGTAGTCACCTGGTCCCGGATAATTTTAATCCAGTTGCGTTTTTAATAAACAGCAGATGGCAGGATATGCATATAATATGTCCTTGCTGCCAGCCGGAAGAATCCCGATCTTTGTAGAAGCAGATGAACATAAAAGATTTATCTGTAG
>JAJQES010000509.1 GCA_021201565.1 Tannerellaceae bacterium | reverse complement strand
ATAGATAACTTTGAAATAATTGATTCAAATTAAACAAATGATGTAGTACCAGGGTTAATTATTTACAGTAAAGTTTAAAAACAAAGAAACAGACAAACATGCGAAAAGTGTTGAAATGGGTAGGAATCATTTGTCTTATACCTGTTTTACTGGTATTATTACTTGCGATTCTATTATATATTCCACCTGTTCAGAAATTTGTTATCAATAAAGCCATTGGATATGCCAATAGTGCCACCGGCATGGAGATTGCTGCCGAGCGTATCCGTATTGGTTTTCCCCTGAAACTGGATGTGAGTGGAGTACAGGTAATCCTGCCTCCCGCAGATACTTTGTTGACGGCCCGGAGTCTTTCCGCCCACATTAAACCTCTTCCCCTTTTAAAAAAACAGGTGGAGTTCAGTGGCTTTGATCTGGAATCTGTTACTTTAAATACAGACACATTGATAGATGGTGTATGGATAAAAGGGAGTTTCGCAAAGCTGGACCTGGATATTGATGTGGTAAAATTGAAAGAAGAGCAGGTGTTGGTCCATGGAGTCAATCTGTCCGATGCAAATGTACAAGTCGTTGTTTCCGAAGCGAAAAATGAGAAAGATTCCACATCCAATCCGGCAAACTGGATCATTAAGCTGGACCGGATCGATCTGACCCGTGTTACTTTTGGGATGCAAATTCCCGCCAGCGATCTCCGGATGACAGCCTTTGTAGACCAGGCGAATCTGAATAATGGAAATGTGGATCTTTTTACTTCCGAATATACGGCGGATGAATTTACATTATCTAACTCCTCTTTTATGTATGATGCAAATACGTTATCTCCCACAGCCGGACTCGATCCCCAGCATATTGGGTTGTCTGATCTGAATGTCCGGATCTCCTCGCTGGCCTATAAAGAGACGGATATCGATGCGAATATTGAAGAATTACGTGTAAAAGAACGCTCCGGATTGGCTATTACTTCACTCAATGGAAAGATTCATAGTGACAGCACAACAATAGAGATTCCGGATTTACAACTGCAGACCACAGCTTCCCGGTTACGTTTGATGGCCTCTCTTCCCTGGAGTGCATTCAAGGAAGAACCGCAGGGATCTATGCGGGCCATGTTAAGAGGAACCATCGGACGGTCCGATCTGATAAAAGTAGCCGGCCAACTACCTGAAAATATACAGGAAGCCTATCCGGACCAACCGCTTACCCTGATAGCCGGAGCGGAAGGAAATATAAATGTCATCCGGATCAACCAGTTAAAAGCGGATTTACCCGAAGCCTTCACCCTAAATGCATCAGGAACGTTACGGCGTATTACAGAGGCGGACCGGCGGTCCGGAAATATAACCTTTTCGGCCCGGACACGGGATATGCGTTTTGTAAACAATCTGTTGCCTCCTGATACCCGTGGACGTGTCCGTATCCCTTCCGGTATTGAACTCTCCGGTGACGTTTCACTGGCTGGAACTGACTACCGTGGCCGGGTACTGATGACCGAATCACAAGGACGTGTCCAGGTAAACGGACGGTATGATACAACCTCTGAAGCCTATGGGGCAGATATCCGGATTACGAATCTTCAACCGGATCATTTCCTTCCTCAGGATTCTTTGATGTGGTTGACAGCTACCATACGGGGAGAGGGTAGGGGAACCGATCTGTATAGTGCCTCCACCCGTGCCAGCCTACAGGGACAGATACAGGATGTACGGTATGCATCAACAGAATTGAAAGATGTAGCTATTCAGGCGACCCTGCAGCAGAATCAGGCACATGTAGAGGTACAGAGTGATGATCCGAATGCCGATCTGGATATACAACTGGATGCCGTACTTCGCCGGAATTATATTCAGGGAACACTTTCGTTAGAAGCCAATCATATTGATTTTAACCAGTTACACCTGTTAACTGATACGGTCGCCACTACTTTCAGCCTGTATGCAGAAGGAGAGAGTGACCTGAAAAAAGATAATACGCTTGATTTGACGATTGGGAACTGGGAAATTGCTACTCCTCAGCGTACGTACCATCCTAAATTAGTGACACTGCATGCCAATACGGATGCGGATACCACCCGCGTTTCATTGCATACCGGTGATCTGGGGGTTGTGCTAACCGGAAATGCGGATCTGGAAACAATGACGGCTCAGGTAACAACTCTTTCCGGAGAGATCAGTCATCAACTGGCGAGGGATACTATGATCACTATCACAACACTCCGTCCTCTTTTACCGGATGCCAGTCTGGATGTTGATATCGGAACCGACAATATTCTCTATTCTTATCTTATGCAACAGGGAATCCGTTTTAACCGGGTCTTTCTGGATGCCACCACTTCGCCGGAGGAGGGAATCAATGCAGATGGGGGCGTTTTTAGTCTTATCCGGGATACTCTCCGGATTGATACGGTTTTGTTAGCTATCCGGCAGGATACAGCCGGCCTGGTATTGAATGTAGAAGTTGAGAAGAACCGCTATCGTAATCAGGCACCTTTCACGGCAAGTGTAGAGGGACATCTGCGGGATGCGTATGCAGATGCATTGGTTACTTACCGGAATGAAAAAGAGGAGACCGGTATCCTGTTAGGGGTACGCGCCAATAAAGTGCCGGATGGAATCAATCTGACCGTCTTCCCGGATCAACCGGTCCTGGCTTTCCGGCCATTTACGGTGAACCAGAACAACTACATTACCTATTATAATTCTTCCGATATACGGGCTAATCTGCGGTTGACGGGTGAAGATAATGCCTCTATCTGGGTTCACTCGGAACCGATGAATGCGAAGATGCAGGAGATTCAGGCTGAGTTAAACCAGTTTGATCTCAAAACAATTACAGAAGGCTTTCCACAACTTCCTTCGATGTCCGGTATCCTGAATGCAGAGGTCAGTTATGCCCCTTCGGATAGTTCGTTCCAGATCGTTGCCAATGTCCATGTAGATACCCTGTTTTACGAGGGAGGACGTGTGGGAGAGTTGATGGCGAATGTGGTATATCTTCCATTAGGACCTGGTAAACAGCAGGTGGATGTCCATCTGTTCAGGGACGGACAGGAAGCTCTTTCCGCTACAGCACTTTATACCACCGGCACACCCGATAATATTGATGGAAGTATATCTGTAGATCATCTCCCGATGGCGATGGTTTCACCTTTCATCCCGGATAATATGGCCACTCTCTCCGGAGCGTTGAACGGAGATATGACCATTACAGGAAGTACAGAACGGCCTACCATTAACGGTTATCTGCAGATGGATACGGCGGCCATATATGTCACCCCCGCCAATTCTACCTTCCGGCTGGATAGCAGCCGGATCAGCGTTGAAAATAGTTTGATCTCTTTCAATGAGTACAAAATTTATTCCGAAAGCAATGATCCTTTCACTATGGATGGAACGGTAGATCTCGGAAATATCTCCAACATTGTGACTGATTTACGGATGAATGCAAGTAATATGGAGTTATTGAATGCATCCCGTACTTCTGAAAGCCTGATATACGGCAAACTCCTGATCGACCTGAATACAACTATAAAAGGACCTGTCAGCGATCTTTCTATCCGGGGAGATGTCCATCTACTGGGTTCAACGAATGTAACGTATGTCATGACGGAGTCTCCCCTGACTGTACAGGACCGGATGGATGGACTGGTAACCTTTGTTAATTTTGCGGATACTTTTTCCATAGACCGGAACCGGCGTCCGGAAGTCCGTCGCCTGGGAGGAATGGACATCCTGTTTGTGGCCCGGATAGATGAATCTGTCCAATTGAATGTAGACCTGACACCGGATCAATCCAACCGGGTGGAACTGATTGGAGGAGGGGATCTGACCTTCCAGTCCAATTCCGAGGGGATTATTGTGTTGAATGGAACTTATACGTTGTCAGGAGGTACGGTTTCATATACTTTACCGGTTGTTCCGTTAAAAGATTTTTCTGTTCATGAAGGCAGTTATGTGACCTGGACAGGCGATCCGGTAAATCCCACGGTGAATTTGACCGCAACTGAACGGATACGTGCTTCTGTGGCTTCGGACAATGGAAACCGGCTTGTGAATTTTGATGTAGGGATTGTGGTAACGGGTAATCTGGAAGATCTTAATCTTAATTTTACCCTTTCTTCTCCGGATGATGGAGAAGTACAAACCGAACTGGCAGCCATGGGCGATGATGAACTGGCCCGCCAGGCAGTGGGTATGTTGATTACCGGCCGCTATCTGGCCGGAGGTTCGGATGGAATGAATTTTGATATGGGATCCGCCCTGAACTCTTTCCTCCAGAATGAAATAGGAAATATTGCAGGAAGTGCTCTGAAAAGCGTAGATATATCCTTTGATATGGATACGTATAATGATGATGGCCAATCCCGGACCGATTATTCCTTTAAGTTTGCCAAACGGTTTTATAATGACCGGATCCAGGTTGTAATTGGTGGACGGGTGACTACAGGGGAAGATATTTCTGCTAATAATCAATCCTTTATAGACGATGTCTCTATCGAGTACCGTTTGGACCAATCCGGAACACGCTATGTAAAAGTCTTCCACGATACAAATTATGAAAGTATTCTGGAAGGAGAAATCACAGAAACCGGAGTCGGACTCGTGCTTCGTAAAAAAATACGGTATTTACGTGATCTGTTTATTTTCCGGAAAAACAAGAATAAACCAGTGGCTGAAAATGAAAAATGAAGAATCAAAGATGAAAACTAAAAGCAGATATATAAAACCGGATATTTGTTGGGCTTTCCTGATGATAGCTTTTCTGACAGCCTGTTCAACTACGAAGAACCTGCCGGAGGGTGAAGTTCTCTATACGGGGATAAAAAAAATCGTGGTCGACGAGAAGGATGAGAGTAAATATGGGAAGGAAGCCCTTTCAGAGGTGGAGAGCGCACTGAAATATCCGCCTAATAATGCCTTATTAGGTAGTTCTACCATCCGTTTCCCACTACCTGTAGGATTGTGGATCTACAATGCATTTGTTAATAAAGAGGGAAAAGTTTCCAAATGGATTTTTAACCGGTTTGCCGCCAAGCCGGTATTTATCAGTACGGTCAATCCGGATGTCCGGACGAAAGTCGCTTACAATCTGTTGCGGGAAAATAGTTATTTTGACGGGTATACCTCTTATGAAGTGGTTCCCGATAAAAAAAACGAACGAAAAGCAAAAATACAATACTATGTTGAAATGGATCATGGATATACGTATGATAGCATCCAATATGTACGGCAACGCCATGCCATGGATACCCTGATCCGTGCCAATATGCATGATCGTGTTTTCAAAGAGGGCGATCATTTCAATGTGGTGGATATGCAGGCCGAACGAAACCGCTTGTCTGCTATTATGCGGAACCATGGTTTCTATTACTTCCGCCCTGATTTTCTGGTGTTTCAGGCCGACACAACTATTACCCCGGGTAAAGTCTGGTTGCGGATGGTCAGAAAAGAGGGTCTTCCTTCTATGGTGTTGCGGCCCTGGAATGTGGGAAATATTTCAGTGTGGCTAAATGGGTTCTATAATGAAGAACCAACGGACTCTATTCAATACAAAGATCTGACCATTCATTACCAGGGAAAACTACGGGTTCGTCCGGGAGTGCTTTATAACCGGATAAAATTCCATCCCGGTGACTTGTATACACAGGAAAAACAGGATAAAACCCAGACCGCTTTGTCCCAATTAGGTGTTTTCCGGTATGCCGAGATGCAGTTCCAGCCACAGGACTCTTCCCGCCGGAACCGGAATCTGGACCTGGAGATCCATACGGTATATGATTTGCCTTTAAATGGTGAGTTTGAAGTCAATGTGACCACCAAGAGTAATGACCAGACTGGTCCCGGAGCCATATTCAATGTGACCAAACGGAACATGTTCCGCGGAGGGGAGACATTTGGTGTTCAGTTAAAAGGCTCGTATGAATGGAATACGGGTAACCGGGTGAGCGGAGGAAATTCTTCGCTGAATAGCTATGAACTGGGCGTGACTACTTCATTGGTGGTTCCCAAACTATTGTTTCCCGGATTCATTCATAAAGAATATAATTATCCGACCAGTACCACGTTCCGGTTGTATGGAGACCTGTTACACCGGGCCGGCTTTTTCAGTTTACTGGCTTTTGGCGGGAATATGAATTACGATTTTCAGCCTACAGAGGTAAGCCGTCATTCCATAACCGCGTTCCGGCTTACGTACAATCTGCTACAGTCTACAACAGCGGCATTCGATAGTATTGCCAATCAGAATCGTCCGCTTAAACTAAGTTTGCAGAGCCAGTTTATTCCTGCTATGGGCTATACATATACCTACGATGACGCAACTATCACTTCCCGCCGGAATCATTTATGGTGGCAGACCTCTGCTACGCAAGCCGGGAATATTCTAAACGGGTTGTTTACCATAGGGGGATATGCCTTCGATGAAGAGGGAAAGAAATTACTTAGCAATCCATTTGCACAGTTTATAAAAGGGACGACTGAAGCCCGGTACACCATTAATCTGAATAAAAATCATGCGATTGCTACCCGGGCAATGGTAGGGGCCATTTATAGTTATGGAAATGCACGGGTAGCTCCTTACAGTGAACAGTTTTTTATCGGAGGGGCCAATAGTATCCGCGCCTTTACCGTGCGTAGTATCGGGCCTGGTAGTTTCGTACCCAGATCCGATAGCAAATATGCCTATCTGGACCAGACCGGAGAATTTAAGTTTGAAGCGAATGCGGAGTACCGCTTCCGGATCATGGGTGATCTGCACGGAGCCACTTTTTTAGATACCGGAAATGTCTGGCTGTTACGCAATGACGAAACCCGTCCGGATGGAAAACTCAAAGCCAGCCGTTTTTTCAAAGACCTGGCGTTAGGTACCGGAGTGGGTCTTCGTTACGATCTTGATTTCCTGGTGATCCGCCTCGATCTGGGAATCGCCCTGCATGTTCCGTATGATACCGGAAAAGGTGGATACTATAATATCCCGAAATTTAAAGACGGCTTAGGCTGGCACCTGGCTGTGGGGTATCCATTCTAATAATAGCACTATATAAAAAAACAGACGGTTTATATTATAAACCGTCTGTTTCATGAAATTAGTTATATCCCGGGTTCTGATCTTTCTGTAAAGAAGGATTCAAATCCACTGCATTTTGTGGAATGGGTTTTAAACGCATCCTACTGTTCCATTGCATAGTTAATACATTGGCTCCATTAGGCGCTTCAATGGCAACATTATCCATGTGTTTTTTCCAATACTCCTCTTCATATCTGGATACATCTTCCGAACGTCTTCCCTCACCTGCCAGTTCTATACGTCTTTCTTTACGGATAAACTCAATGGCATCTTCTTTACTACTAAAAGCAGCCGGAACATCGGGCATTCCTACACGTTGTCTTAATTTATTAAGTTCTGCCGCGACATTACTGTTATATCCTGTTGCCAGGGTGGTGGCCTCAGCATACATTAGAATTATTTCCGCCAGACGAATAACCGGATACTCATAACCTGCTCCATATACATCAGAAGTAGTGGCTTGTAATGCTGATTGCTTACGCCAGTTAAATCCGGTTTTAGATTCATTATTCTGTTCCCCTCCGTCCCTCCATTTGAAGCGATAGGTAAATTCACCTACATCAGATATATTCCACGATTTGAACGGAAATAAAATAGATGCATATAGCCTGGCATCCCGGTTTCGGAACTCCTGAATGTAAGAATAGTCTTTTAGCGTGTTGTTTTCTATTCTTTCATTACTCCATCTTTCTATGGTCTGGCCAGATGCTAACCATTCTTCATCCATTGCTGTGAAATTTTGGACACGTGTACTTTGTGGAGGGGGAGTAAATTCTTTTCCGTCAGCAGTCCAGTATGCATCTACCAGATTTTGTGTGGGAGTAATAGAAGACCATCCATCACTTGTATTGCATTGTGCAGGCCGGATAAAAATATACCGTGTCCAGTCTGTATAACCACTTGCATCTACATATTGGCGTGTCAGGATATATTCCGGATTTCCATTTGGCTCTGTCCAAATCCCACCATAATTATAAATCCCTTTCATAAAGGTGTCCTTATCAATTCCCAATTGTGCCCAATCTATAAATTGGTCCATTTCAGTGTATTCTTTTGGATCCAGAAGCTGATTGGGTTGAAAAAGAGAAAATCCCCCATTGTCAATGATATCTTTAGCTGTGGCAGCTGCTTCTGCATATTTCCCTGAATACAGTTCCGCTTTTGCCTGAAGGGCCCGGGCGGCCCACCTGGTTACCCGTCCGTAATCAGATCCGCTATAAGATGCCGGTAAACCATTATAACAGGCTTTCGCTTCTGATATGATATAATCATATACCTCTTCCTGTGAGTTACGTTGCATCATTGGAACGTCATATTCGAGAATCTCATCATAAATAATAGGCACTTTACCCCATTGATTAGTTTTAAACAGATAGTCCCAGGCCCGCCAGAAACGTGCTTCTAACTTCATACGCTCTTTTGTATCTTCGTTCATCGGAACCTGATCCACATTAGCCAGAAAAATATTTGTCATACGAATATTTACAAAACTCCAGTTATGGGTGTTTGTATAATAATTAGATCCCGGATTTAGACCATTTTGTACGAAAAGAAAGCCTGCGGCTTCATGAGAGTGACGATTGTAAACATCATCAGAGAATACATCTGCATACATATAATTATAAGCAGTACTTCTGGAACTACTGTAAATCGAATTCAGAAAAAGAGTGGCATCATTTTCCGAAGTCCAATAGTTTTCGGGTGCGATTGTATCGGGAGGAATGACATCCAGATCACAACTGCTGAGAATGGTTATCCCCACAAGGACACTTATCATTCGTATCTGTTTATATATACTATTAAGACCTTTCATA
>JAJQES010000172.1 GCA_021201565.1 Tannerellaceae bacterium | reverse complement strand
CTACGTATTCATCGGTTTTGATATATTCAAGGGCATCTTCCAGACTGAATACAATAGGAGGTGCCAATGAGGTTTTTTCGTCCGAACCGGAAGCCCGCATATTGGTCAGCTTCTTACTCTTGGTTACGTTGACTACCAGGTCTCCTTCTTTAGAGTGTTCTCCCACTACCTGTCCGGCATATACTTCGTCCTGAGGCGAAATAAAGAAGCGGCCACGTGACTGGAGATTATTAAGGGCATAAGCAAAAGCGGTTCCGCCTTCCATGGCAATGATTGACCCGTTTGTCCGGCGTTCGATTTCGCCTTTCCAGGGCTGATATTCCAGGAAACGGTGGGCCACGATCGCTTCTCCGGCTGAAGCTGTTAAAACAGCATTGTTCAGTCCGATGATACCACGGGAAGGAATATTGAATTCCAGATGCATCCGGTCATTCTTGCTCTCCATCATGGTCATTTCCCCTTTCCGTTTGGTTACGAGGTCAATGATCCGGCTGGAATATTCTTCCGGCAGGTTGATGGTTAATTGTTCAACCGGTTCATGTTTTACTCCGTCAATCTGTTTGATGATCACCTGTGGCTGGCCCACCTGTAACTCATAACCTTCCCGGCGCATGGTTTCGATAAGTACGGACAAATGGAGTACGCCTCTTCCGTACACCAGCCAGGAATCGGCAGAGTCGGTAGGAACTACCCGCAAAGCTAAGTTCTTATCTAATTCTTTCTGTAGCCGCTCAAAGATATGGCGTGAGGTAACAAATTTACCGTCTTTTCCAAAGAAAGGAGAATTATTGATGGTAAATAACATGGACATGGTGGGTTCGTCAATCGCAATGGTCGGCAGGGCTTCCGGTTCGTTTACATCGGCAATGGTTTCACCGATCTCAAATCCTTCGATCCCGATTAGGGCACAAATGTCACCCGATTGCACCGACTCTACTTTCGTACGTCCTAAACCTTCAAAAATATTCACCTCTTTAATCCGGGATTTTACCATACTGCCATCCCGTTTACAGAGCATAATATCCTGTCCTTCCCGTACTTCCCCCCGGTGTACCCGTCCTACGGCGATACGCCCTACGTATTTAGAGAAGTCGAGGGAAGTAATCAGCATTTGGGTAGTACCTTCTATCTTTTCCGGAGCCGGAATGTGTTCAATGATCGTATCTAATAAAGAATAGATGTTGTCTTCAGGTTTCTTCCAGTCCAGTGACATCCATCCCTGTTTAGCGGATCCGTAAATTGTTGGAAAGTCCAGTTGTTCTTCGGTTGCATCCAGGCTAAACATCAGGTCGAATACCATTTCCTGTACTTCCGACGGACGGCAGTTCGGTTTGTCTACCTTATTAATAACCACAATCGGTTTCAATCCCAATTGGATGGCTTTCTGCAGTACGAACCGGGTTTGAGGCATAGGGCCTTCAAACGCATCTACTAACAGCAAACAACCGTCTGCCATATTCAATACCCGTTCTACCTCACCACCGAAGTCCGCGTGTCCCGGGGTATCAATAATATTGATCTTATGATCTTTATATTGGATGGAAACATTTTTGGCGAGAATGGTGATTCCTCTTTCACGTTCCAGGTCATTACTATCCAGAAACTGGTCGAGGTCGTCATGACCTTCACGGAAAAGTTTTCCGGCTAAAAGCATTTTATCAACAAGGGTTGTCTTTCCGTGATCTACGTGTGCGATAATCGCGATATTCCTAATCTTTTGCATTGAGACTAATTTATTGGGTGCAAAGGTACGATAAAATACTCCATCTCTCAAAAAAAGAAAGTGAAAAGTATTGGTAATCAAAAAGGAATGTCTATCTTTGCGGCTGCTTAAATAATATGGTATTAATTTATTAAAGTATTAGAAAATCATGTATTTAGATTCAGAAAAAAAGAGAGAAATTTTTGAAAAGTATGGAAATGGCCAGTCTGCAACTGACACAGGATCTCCTGAAAGCCAGATCGCATTGTTCTCTTTCCGTATTGCACACTTAACAGAGCATCTGAAAAAGAACCACAAAGACTATGGTACTGCACGGTCTCTGAAAAGACTGGTAGGGAAACGTCGCCGTTTATTGGATTATCTGATCAAAACGGACATTACCCGTTATCGTGCGATCATTAAAGAACTTGGTCTTAGAAGATAAGAAAAGAAAAAAGTATCCTCCGGGAACCCGATAAAAGGACGGTCTGTTACAGACCGTCCTTTTTTATTTTTCCGTTGGCAATCCTTTGGAAAATAAAATATTAATGTATATTTGTGGGTACTCGTTACTGAGAATGGATTAACTTGATGTCGAAATTAACAGATTTATTCTTATCATGAAAAACAATAAGATTATAGGAGCAAAGATCAGAAGTATTCGCGTGTCCCGGCAGTTGACCGTAGAAGAAGTGGCGGAGCGTGCCGGAATGACAGTGGAGCAGATTCAGAGTATTGAAGAAGATAAAGTATTCCCTTCGCTGGCACCCCTGATCAAAATCGCGCGGGTCATGGGAGTTCGTCTGGGGACTTTCTTAGACGATCAGTCGGAATTAGGACCCGTCATCTGCCGCAAAATGGATGGCGGTGCGGGAAATAGTATCCGTTTTAATAATACAGAAGGGACCGCCAAAAAGCACATGGATTATCATGCGCTGTCCCAGGATAAGGCCGGCCGCCACATGGAACCTTTCCTGATTGATATTGCTCCTTCAGCAGATGTGGATTTTATTTTCTCTACCCATGAGGGCGAGGAATTTATTTATGTGCTGGAAGGGATTGTCGAGATTAATTACGGGACGAATACTTATATCCTGGAAGAGGGGGATAGTATCTATTATGATTCCATTGTTGCTCACCATGTACATGCCGGAAATCAGGAACCGGCTAAAATCCTGGGTGTGGTATATACTCCTTATTAAAAGAGATGGACTTATGATGGAGTTGCAGGAAAAGACGCTGGGTGAGTGGCTGGAATATTGGGCACAAACGACACCGGATAAAGAGTATCTGGTGTATTCGGACCGGGATCTCCGGTTTACCTGGAAGCAGTTTAATGAGCGGGTGGATAAGATGGCAAAGGGGTTACTCTCTATTGGTGTACGCCAGGGAACGCATATCGGAATCTGGGCCACCAATGTCCCGGACTGGCTTACTTTTTTGTTTGCCGGGGCTAAGATTGGAGCAGTATTGGTTACTGTTAATACGAACTATAAACAAAGTGAACTGGAATATCTGGTAGAAAATGCCGATATTCATACTTTATGTATTACCGAAGGAGTCTTCGACGGGAATTATGTGGATATGGTAAACACGATGCTTCCCGAATTAAAAGAATCTCAACGGGGCTATCTGCATAGTAAGCGTTTCCCTTGTCTCAAAAATATTATTTATATCGGCCAGGAAAAATACCGGGGACTTTATAATACACCGGAATTGCTTTTACTGGGTGAAAATGTAAGTGACGATGCCCTGATCAAAGCTAAGCAGCGTGTTTCTTGCCATGATGTGGTTAATATGCAATATACCTCCGGCACGACCGGATTTCCGAAAGGGGTGATGCTCACCCATCATAATATCACCAATAACGGAT
Organism: Tannerellaceae bacterium; assembly: GCA_021201565.1. Lineage (GTDB taxonomy): Bacteria > Bacteroidota > Bacteroidia > Bacteroidales > Tannerellaceae > UBA4116. Next base: position 5,316 of record JAJQES010000172.1, on the reverse strand, counting down.
ATTTTACCGGTGAGGGTATGGGCTTTACGGCGGAGGATAAACTTTGTTGTTGTGTGCCGCTTTTTCACTGTTTTGGGGTAGTATTGGCTTCCATGAATGTACTGACGCATGGTTGTACGCAGGTAATGGTGGAGAAATTTGATCCGCTCGTGGTATTGGCTTCTGTCCATAAAGAGCGATGCACAGCATTATATGGGGTACCGACTATGTTTATCGCTGAACTGAATCATCCGATGTTTGACATGTTTGACCTGACTTCCCTGCGTACAGGGATTATGGCGGGGGCATTATGTCCGATTGAACTGATGCGGAATGTGACGGAAAAAATGCACATTACTTATATTACCAGTGTGTATGGGCTGACGGAAAGTTCTCCCGGGATGACACATACAACTCTGGCTGAGAGTTTTGAAGAACGGTGTACCACTGTGGGAAAGGAATATCCGTTTACGGAGGTAAAGGTACTGGACCCGGATACGGGTGAGGAATGTCCGGTAGGGGTGCAGGGAGAGATCTGTTGTCGCGGCTACTTGGTGATGAAAGGTTATTATAAGAATCCGGAGGCCACAGCTGATGTGATTGATAAAGAAGGTTGGCTGCATAGTGGTGACCTGGGCATAAAAGATGAAATGGGAAATTACCGGATCACAGGACGTATCAAAGATATGATTATCCGTGGAGGGGAAAATATTTATCCCCGGGAGATTGAGGAGTTTCTTTATCATATAGATGTGATCCGGGATGTACAGGTGGTAGGCGTATCCTCTCCGAAATATGGAGAAGAGGTGGGGGCTTTTATTATCCTGAAAGAAAATACTCAGTTGACGGAAGAGGAGGTAAAGGAATTTTGCCGTGGTAAAATTGCCCGTCACAAAATCCCTAAATATATCTTCTTCGTGGAACACTTCCCGTTAACCGGTAGCGGTAAGATCCAGAAATTTAAACTCCGTGAGATGAGTCTGGAATTGCTGGCGGAGAAAGGAGTTACTCCTGTTTGATAAGAAGAAATGTATTTGTTTCCCGGCCTAACCGGGAAACAAATAAAGTTTATTTATACGAATACAGACCCAATTTGTTGCCTTCGCTATCCATGAAGAGGGAGAAGTAGCCACGGCCTTCTGCCTGGATCCTGGTTTTGGGGAAGAGGATCCGGCCTCCCCGGGCAGTGACAGTGTCTAAGGCCTGTTCCATATTATCACAGGATAGACTGATTAATACTCCGTCGCCTGATGGGCGAAAACTTCCATCGGCAGTCCAGGAAATGGCTCCGGGACATTCCCCTTTTTCTTTGGGGAAGAAAGCCATTTTCTCTGTTTCTCCTTCCATTATTTCCAGTTGGACGTCCAAAACCTGTTCGTAAAACCGGATGGCCCTGTTAAAGTCGTGTACAGGGATTTCAAAAAATGATACCAATCGTCTCATACTTTCTTTTTTAGTGTTTATAATTCTACACTGCAAAGGTAGAGGGAGCCCAACAGAAGGCTTTGTATAAAAAGGACATCTTTACGGGTGGTCGAAATAGTCGGAATAGGGATCATTCCGGCGGAGGTATTCGGAGGGTGGATAGCCGGTCAGTAGTTTAAATTCATGTGTCATGTGGGCCAGGTCATAATAGCCACAGTCAAACGCCACCGTCTGAAAAGTTAAAGAGGGAGCCGTATATAGCAGATGGAGGGCACGTTGCAGGCGAATGATCCGCAGAAATTCTTTTGGTGTTGCCCCCACATATTCCGAAAAGATACGCCGGTATTGTTTCGGACTCAGACAACTCAGGTCCGCCATCCGGCTCAAAGTTGCTTCCGGTATCCGGGACGCGAACCGTAACGAAGGAGTGAGGCGTTGTATATTATAAAGCTCAGTCCCATAAAGGGCTTTGGTAAAAGCCTGTTCGATTTTCTCAATACGTAGCTGCCCGGAGTCTGCCAGATGCACCTCTTCTTCCAGCATCGTTAACCAGGGTAGGTCCAGCTCCTGAATGGAGATGGTTTGATTCTGTAAAGCGTGCATAGGAAAAGGGAAAAAGGCTCTGGCGCCATAGGGACGGAAAAGAACAGCCAGCATTTCAATGGAGTCCGGAAAAGAGAGCAGATCATGAGTTGTTGCCTGCCCTCCCAGAAAAGAGAGCGGCTGCCATTCCTGCCGGTTACCGGAATAGATTCGCCCGGAAAGGTGGAAAACCAACTGTATCCCTCCTGACGGGATGATTTGTTCCTGGATAATTTCTTCTTTCCGGGTCCGTAAAATCCAGTAACAGGAAATGTAGGGAGCTAAAACTTCCGAAGGATATATAATTTCGTATTGCTGCATTGTGATTACGTAATAACTAATATACAAAATTATAAACAACCCTACAACCTCTTTTGTAAAAAAAGGTCATTTAATTTTCCCAGCATCAGGAAAAGGTAGGGCTGTTAAGTTCTCCTTTCTGATTTGTTTTAAGTCCCGGAGGGACGTTCTATCTTAGCCCAGGGCAACGCCCTGGGTTTGAATGTGTTGTTTGCATTGAGTCCTGTAAGGACGGCATAAATTATAATCAATCTGTCGCTATTTTTTATGCCGTGCTTACAGCACTCCTTTTCTCTTATCGCCTATTACCCAGGGCGTTGCCCTGGGCTGGGATAGGGCGTCCCTACGGGACTTAAAACGGAGAATTTAACAGCCCTGCCAGGAAAAGGGGGTATTCTCTTAAATAAAAGGATACATCGTATTTTGTAAAAGGATGAACCTTTCCGGTCAAAAGGGTGCACCCGGTAAAACCTTTATAAGGGATAAGATAAATTGAGTATTATTGATATTTTGTTATTCTTCATTCAGCTATTTATTGTGTACCTTTGCCGGTCAGAAACAAATAATTATACTATGTCTCCATTATTCCCAACAGACCTGCCTTATAAAGTGGCAGATATATCACTGGCTGATTTCGGCCGGAAAGAAATTGAAATTGCTGAACATGAGATGCCTGGCCTGATGGCAATCCGTCAGAAGTATGCCGGAAAGAAACCATTGGCAGGTGCCCGCATCATGGGTTCCTTACATATGACTATTCAGACGGCTGTTCTGATTGAAACCTTAGTGGATTTAGGGGCGGATGTCCGCTGGGCCAGTTGTAATATTTTCTCTACGCAGGATCATGCGGCGGCGGCCATCGCGGCGGCAGGGGTTCCGGTGTTTGCCTGGAAAGGGGAAACATTAGAGGAATATTGGTGGTGTACCGATATGGCGCTCCGTTTTCCGGAAGGAAAAGGTCCTCAGATGATCGTGGACGATGGAGGAGATGCTTCTTTATTAGTACATTGGGGATACCGTGCCGAGGAAGATGCGGAAACCATCAACCGGACCGGTTCTACTCATGAAGAACAGGTAATTCTGGATACATTGCACCGTATTTTAGCAGAAGATAACGGCAGATGGCACCGGACCATCGCGGACATGCGGGGCGTTTCGGAAGAAACTACGACCGGTGTACACCGTCTGTACCAGATGATGGAAAAGGGTGAGCTGCTGGTGCCGGCTGTGAATGTAAACGATTCGGTTACCAAATCTAAATTTGATAACCTGTACGGATGCCGGGAATCCCTGGCGGATGGTATCAAGCGGGCCACGGATGTAATGATTGCCGGCAAGGTAGTGGTAGTGGCCGGATACGGAGATGTTGGTAAGGGATGTGCCCACTCTATGCGTTCATACGGAGCCCGTGTATTGGTGACGGAGATTGATCCGATCTGTGCCTTGCAGGCTGCGATGGAAGGCTTTGAAGTGACTGTGATGGAAGAGGCCGTAAAGGAAGGAAATATTTTTGTGACAACTACCGGTAACCGGGATATTATTACCATTGACCATATTGTGCAGATGCGCGACCAGGCGATTATTTGTAATATCGGACACTTTGATAATGAAATCCAGGTGGAAAAACTGGTAAACTATCCGGGTATCCAGCATACCAATATCAAACCTCAGGTAGATAAATATACATTCCCTGCCGGGAATTCAGTGTTCCTGCTGGCAGAAGGGCGCTTAGTGAATCTGGGCTGTGCCACCGGCCACCCCTCTTTTGTCATGAGTAACTCGTTTACCAACCAGGTACTGGCACAGATTGACCTGTGGCAGAAACCTTATGAGATTGGAGTCTATCGTCTGCCTAAACATCTGGATGAAGAGGTCGCCCGTTTGCATCTGGAACGGATCGGAGTCAAGCTGACTACTCTTACTCAGGAACAGGCGGATTACATCGGTGTTCCGGTTGAGGGCCCGTATAAAGCAGATCATTATAGATATTAATAAAGGAGTCAGAAGTAAGAAGTTAAGAAGATAAGGGAACAATTATTCTTACCTTCTTTCTTTTTGACTTCTTGCTTCTTACCTTCTAACTTCTGATAAGGAATGAGCTTTTTCTCAATAATCATACCTGTTTATAACCGCCCGGATGAGGTGGACGAACTGTTGCATAGTCTGGCAGAACAGACCCACCGTGACTTTGAGGTAATTATTGTAGAAGATGGTTCACAGATTTCTTCTCAACAGGTGGTCCGGAAATATCAGGGACAGATTGCCCTCTCTTATTATAGGATCCCAAACGGTGGTCCGGGACAAGCCCGTAATTATGGGGCTAAACAGGCGAAGGGGAATTATCTGGTCTTTCTGGATTCCGACTGTATCCTGCCCCCACATTACATGGAAACGGTAGAGACAGAGTTGAAGGCAACCCATGCGGATGCTTTCGGTGGTCCGGACAGGGCTGCGGCTTCCTTTACCAATATACAGAAAGCAATCAACTATTCTATGACCTCCTTTTTTACAACCGGTGGGATCCGGGGCGGAAAAAAGGAGATGGATAAATTTTATCCCCGTAGTTTCAATATGGGAATTGGGCGCGGGGCTTATGAAGCGTTGGGCGGTTTTTCCCCGATGCGTTTCGGAGAAGATATTGATTTCAGTATCCGTATTTATGAAGCGGGCTATAAAGTATCTCTTTTCCGGAGTGTGTGGGTCTATCATAAGCGGCGTACTGACTGGCGTAAATTCTTCCGCCAGGTTTATAATTCCGGTATTGCCCGGATCAATCTGTATAAGAAATATCCCTTTTCCTTAAAGCCGGTTCACCTGTTACCTGCCCTTTTTACCATAGGCTGCTTATTCTTTCTGATAGAAGCCTTCTTCTGTTCGTATAGTCTTTTGCCATTGGTGGGATATGCCGGATTGGTGGGGCTGGACTCTACGTTCCGGAACAACAGTCTGCGGGTGGGAGTCCTTTCTATTCTTGCTTCTTATATTCAGTTGGTAGGGTATGGAACCGGGTTCTTATCTGCTGTCTGGCAC
>JAJQES010000275.1 GCA_021201565.1 Tannerellaceae bacterium | reverse complement strand
GTATTTAATACAATAACTTTTTTCCGTAAAAAGGACTATTTCCATAATGAAATGCTTTCCCTTAAAAATTTTTTTTTACATTTGTTTTTATTTTCCCGGATAAAAGATGGAGACAAAACAGTTTTTATTTAAAATACGGATGCATTGGGGAGGGATAAAAAAAATTCTTCATCTGTTTGGTGAAGGATTGATCCTGTTGGCTTCTCTTTCTTCTGTTTTTCTATTCATCTATCAATTCGGCTTCTCCCTTTCTCCTTATACGGAAGAAATGTTACAACAAGTACGGATTTACCTGTTACTGTTTTTCTTCTTTGGAATTACTCTTCGTTACTATACAAAATTTTCAGAGGTCGTACAGGAGAAAATGATTTTCCTGGATATTAGTTTATATTTACTCTTGTTTGGAGTCTTATCCGCTAAACTATTTTTCCGGAAAACATTCGCAGAGTCTCTGCCTTATCTGGATTTCCTGACTTACCCGGTGGTTATTTACACATTGCTGGCAGCACTGAGTCTGATCCATTTGTCACGACAGATCTTTATACTCATACAAAGTTATATCAAACCCTCTCTCCTCTTTCTTCTCAGTTTTGTTTTTTTCATTCTGACCGGTTGGGGACTTCTGTTACTTCCGAATGCTACCACTCAGGGCATCACATTAATTGATGCGCTCTTTACTGCTGCTACCTCCGTATGTATTACAGGGCTGACAACACTAGATATTGCCACGACTTTTACTCCCACAGGCCATGCCATTATTATGCTCCTGGTCCAGATCGGAGGGATAGGGGTAATGACCTTTACCAGCTTTATTGCCCTCTCGTTCATAAAAAATACCTCTTATAGTAGTAAGCTCATGCTAAAAGATATGTTGAGCGAAGAACGGACAGGCGGGCTATTCAAGGTAATTCTCAATATCCTCACGGTTACATTCCTGATCGAAGGAGCCGGAGCCTATCTAATTTATACGGAGATCCATGATACTATGGGAATGACAATAAGTGAAGAGATTTTCTTTGCAATTTTTCATTCTATCACAGCCTTTTGCAGTGCCGGGATCTCTACTTTAACCGGAGGATACACCCATCCCTTGCTGGCGGATAAATATAACCTGCATGTTTATGTCTCCTTCCTGATTATTTTTGGGGGATTGGGTTTCCCTATTGTTTTCAACTATCTGAGATACTGGCGATATCTGTTGATCAGCCGGACAAAAGTATGGCTGGGATTACAGAAACACGTTATCCACCAGCCCCGCCTGATCCAACTCCACTCCTATATTGTCATTGGCTCTACCTTATTTCTGATAACAACCGGATTTCTCCTCTATTTTATATTTGAATATAACCATACACTGGATGGTCTGCCCCTGGGTGGAAAACTGGCCAACTCCCTACTGGGAGCGGTGACCCCACGTACAGCCGGTATTTCCCTTACAGATACGACGCTCCTGTCGCCTCCTACTCTCATTATGACAATTGTTTTTATGATTATCGGGGCAGCCCCGATGTCTACCGGCGGAGGACTGAAAGTTACCACTGTATTTGTATTGGTTATCACCAGTCTGGCCTTATTACAAAATAAGGGACAGGTAGAATTTAAAAGACGTGAGATTGCATCTTCTACGATCCGGAAAGCCATCAGCATGCTGATTCTTTACTTTTTCTGGCTCGGTATGTTGTGGTGGATATTGTCCTATACAGAACCCCATATCCCTATATTTAATCTTCTGTTTGAATCTGTTTCAGCCCTTAGTACAGTGGGGTTGAGTCTAAATGTCACTCCTCTTCTTTCTACCACCGGTAAACTACTCTTAATTGTGACCATGCTGGTAGGACGGATCGGGATCCTCACATTCTTTATGTCTCTCTGGAAAGAGTCGGGACATAAATATTATTCATATCCTTCTGAAAATATATTAATGTAAAAAAATATTCCTCTATGAAATATCTGGTCATCAGTTTAGGAACGTTAGGACGGGCTATTGCTGAAAATCTGTCAAAGATCGGGCACGAAGTGATCGGGGTCGATCTGGATATGCACCGTGTAGAGTCTGTAAAAGATACCTTATCAGGTGCTGTTTGTTTAGACTCCACCGATAAAAATGCCCTTACCACACTCCCATTGAATGAGATCGATGCCACCTTTGTTTCTTTTGGCAAAGACTTTGGAACCTCTATCCAGACTGTTGCCACACTGAAAAGCTTACAGGTTGACAAATTGATTGTCCGTTCTATTTCAGAGACCCACGAAACAGTTTTACGTGCCATCGGTGTTTCTGAGATCATGACTCCGGAACAGGATTTTGCACATGTCTATGCCTCACAGTCCATGCTGGGTGACTTATTTAAAGAATGGTATAAGATCACAGACACCCATCACATCTACAAGATGAATACCCCCAAAGCATTGAATGGACAAAAGATAGGAAACATCGGATTTGAGGAAAATTTCGGTGTCCATTTAACCGGGATAGAACGGCCGGAAGAGAAAAAGAATCTGTTGGGACTTACCCGAAAAGAATTTACGGTAGTTACCCCCTTAACAAACGACATCATACTCCAGCCGGATGATGTCCTGATCCTCTTCGGGCCATTGGATACATTGAAAAAAGTAGCTGAATTATAAATGAGTTATCCTTTAATCTATTTTATTTATATCTTTGTAACCAGGTAGATACAAATTTGATAATGCCTTTTTTTAAAAACAGAAAAAAAGTCCGGAAAAGTAATCTCTGCAACAGAGAAACATGTTGTTTTTTTATATGGCTCAGGTAAGTTTAGGGAAGTAAAAACAGCTTCCGGGAGTACTTTTTCACTGTATAGTTTATAAAAGGTGTGTAAACCAGTGATAAGCCTATGCACAATCTCTTGACTAAACCAGGCATTGAGTTGTCTCTGCAATTCATGCAAACATTACCCGGAAGTTTACCGGAAAAAATGCTTTCCAACGGAAATTTACTCTGTGATGGGGTGGATATAAAACAGATCTCTGAAAACAGCAGAGAAAAGATCATAGAATTCCGTCTGGAAGACTCCACTATAACTGCTTATTATAATGAAGGAGAACCCTGTCATTCCTGTTTTCTTTTTCCCGACCACGAAAAAGACATTCCGGCCTATATAGCATGTTGTAACCATTATTATCTGCAAATTCAACCCAATGAATGGAGAGATCCGGAACGTGATATACAGATTTTATTAATGGATGATGAAGATGTAGGCTATATTCTCTCTTATCAGAAAAGATAAGTTCAGGCAAATGAAATTGTTCTAAATCATTTATATCCATTTTTTTTGCTATTTTTGGTGTACTATTTATTGCATATTGTAATATAGCTACTTAAAAGTATTCACTACCCCTCGTATGACCGGAGTTCATCTTACCGGCTTATTACTTCCGGGGATGAAAGAGAGAGAATATGGATACAGATAAAATAAACCGGGAGACCCGGCAACGAATTGTCAGTTTACTAAAAGAGTCCGGCATTTCTGTCAACAAATTAGAAAAATTAACCGGTATTTCTCAGCGGACCCTTCAAAACCAAATCAATGAAGATGTAAAAATAAGTATGGTTACTATCCGGGCGATTATTGAACTCTTCAAAGAGGTCAACCCTTTATGGATATTATTCGGCTCCCCTCATCAGAAACAACTCCCGGTAGATATATTTCAGGAAGCAGAAAAGAATAAAATTCGTTCTTTCCATGTAATAGCAGCCTGCGACGGGGATGTGGCTGAGACGTTGGTACAAATCAACGCGATGGCAGGTCTTCACGAGAATGAAAAAATAATCCTTACCCGGAATAATTTCTATGCCCCTCTTATTCCCGCAGGTTGCTATGTATTTTTGTACCAATTGTCCCAATGGAAAAGGTTCATTGAGTCTGGACGGATTTATTACCTGGAATTAAAAAACAAAAGGGAATTATTCGCCTATCTCACAAAAGGAGAAAAGGATAACACATTCACTCTTACCCCTCTTAATTCAAAAACAGACGCTATGCAGCTACCTGTCACATTGATCAAAAGAGTGTGGCTGGTTCAGCGGAAAATAGAAGAGATATGAGCCCGCTTTGTCCGCTTACTACTGGAAATTTTTAAGGAGAAAGGAGGGGGTTAAGCGTAGGTATATCCCGCAACTGATACTTGTTTCTACTGTATCCTGCCAGGTCCGGGAGGAGGAATTAAAAGTGACCCGCAAGGGCTGGTAAAGCTCTACATCTACTCCCATACTATATCCTTTCCCAAAGTTGTAACTATACTCAGCTCCCAGATAAAATACTTTGGGTGAATCCATAGTCACACCGGGATAAGAGTGGGAAACGGCTCCATAAAAGGCATTTCCAAACATGGAAATAAAACGGTTACACTGCCAGTAGGAGGCTTTCACCCTGAAATCACCTAATTGGACCCCTACCCGTCCATACAGTCCGGTACCGGAATTGAAAGGCCAGAGATCCCCTGCCTGTTGATAATAACCCGTCACATCTACTTCTAAACAGACATTTTTTAATACCCGCCGATTGGCATTCCACTGCACCCCCATACCCACTGCTCCATTTAACAGGGTCTTTACCGCACTGGCCAGGGTATCAATCTCGCCCCCCCGGTGCTGTGCCAAACCCTGTACCGGAATATACCAATGGTATTCCGCCTCTTCAGGCGTCAGATTTACACGGGTGGAAAGCCCTCCCGTAAATGCCTCCTGGTGATAATCCCCTTTAAAGATAAAACTTTCCCAGTTCAACCACAGGTCTGTCTTTACATAACGGGAGCGGTAAAGAACCTGGAGGCCCGTCTCCTGGTCGGCCGTCAGGTTAAGTTCCGGAGTATATAAAGGTTCAATCAATTCATGATTCGCTCCTCCGTAAATACTTCCCAGAATAATATCCACCTGCTCTGACAGAGACAGTTGTGCCCGCAAAAAAGGGATAAAATGCATCCCCACCTGATAACGGTCGCTCTTCCACTCCACAATATCCCGGTAGGCATAATTGGGATAGGAATCCGCACCCCAGAAACACAGGGCAGACAGACCGGCCTCTATACGTATATTTGTAAGCGGCTGGTAAACCAGCCTGGGCTTGATCCAAAACCCGGGTAAGGTATATCCTTTCTGGAAATACGCATCATATTCATTATTTTTGAAGAAACTGAGATTATCAATCAGCAGCGACAGATTTCCTGTTTCTTCCGGATTAATCCGGGGATCTGTATAAAATACCTTTTCAGAGAGTTGCGCGTACGCCGGGGCTGCAAACCCTATCGTCAGCATACACAGAAAGAAAAAAGGATGAACAAACGTTGTTGGATAAAGTAGACGCATGAAAATAAGTTTGTATAAAAATATAAACAATTAATTACCAGAAATGGATGACCGGACAAGAAAATTTTATTAGCTTTAAAGTGAATCTTCCCGGATAGCCAAGTAAGTTTCGTGCCACAGGCATGACACTGCAGTGACAAGGGGATGGCACAGCAATGACACCGGCATGTCACTGTAATGACATGCGGATGACAGTGTAATGACACCCCGGAGTCCTGATCAGGAGTTCCCATAATCTTTCCGGGGTACTCCGGAAAAGGAAGTTTAGTAATTATCACCAGGAACAAGAAAAGGGGCATCTGCTTTTTCAGACACCCCTCTTTCTGTATATTACAAAAAACGTTCCTTTAGATTATCTTCTGGGCAGCGCTTCTTTTACAACCATCTGACGGCCTTCGTATTCAGCACCGTTCAGTTCGCGGATCGCATTTCTGGCTTCAGCTTCGTTAGGGAGTTCTGCAAATGCAAAACCTTTGGAGCGATTAGTATCACGATCAATGATTAACTTCACGGAATCAACTGTTCCGTACTCTTCCAGAATCTGTTGCAGTTCTGTTTCTCTAACCCGATAGTTCAGGTTACCAATGTAAATGTTCATAAAAATAAAAATATAAAATAATTAATTCAGTAATAAACCAGGGATGTAATGAAAAGATCTGTTTCCGCATGAACATATTAACATTTCTGAGAATAGCTGCAAGAAAGAAAAGAACTAAACAAAGATCATTTGATTTACCGGCACAAATAAAAGCATATTAATTGAATTAAGCACTATAATTACCAATTATTTTTTGAATTTATTTCTTTTTTATTCACACGGGTATGCTTTCCGGAACACCTGTTATTGCTCACTTTACCCGAAAAGAGGCTTTCAAAACATCCCGGCTGTTCCCTCCTATCATAAGATCAAATTTTCCCGGTTCAATTACCCGTTGCATGTCGATATTCCAGAGGGATAAGTTCTCAACCGGAAGTTCAAATTCCACCATCCGGCTCTCTCCGGGTTTCAGGGTAACCCGGCAAAAGTCTTTTAATTCCTTTTCCGGAGTGGCCACAGAAGCATACAGATCGGAAATATAAAGCTGAACTACCTCCGTTCCTTCCCTGCTGCCTGTATTGACCAGGGTTACAGAAACTTTCAGGGTCTCTTCCGGCGAAAGTTCTTCTCTCGACAGCGTAAGACCGGAGTAGGTAAAGGTCGTATAGGAGAGCCCATAACCGAAAACAAAAAGAGGGTCAAAGCCGGCATCCAGATAATAAGAGGTATTTCCCAGAGAGGACTGGCGGGCTTCCTGAGGGATTTGATCCAGCAACAACTCTTTGCGGTTAGCCGGACGTCCGATCCGTTCCTGGTTGTAATAGAGCGGGATCTGGCCTACATGTGCCGGGAAGGTAACAGGAAGTTTACCGGAAGGAGCCGTTTCTCCCCATAACATACCGGCAAGCGCAGGTCCGCCCATAGTTCCGGGATGCCAGGCATACAGGAGAGCGTCTGACTGCGCCAGTTGTTTTCCCATGGTCAGAGGACGGCCGGCCATAATAATGGTGACCAGAGGCTTTCCGGTCGCTTTCATAGCGTCCACCAGTTCTGCCTGGGCACCTACCAGATCCAGTCCGGCCAGACAATGGGCTTCACCGGACAGGATGGATTCCTCACCGATAAACAGGAGTATAACTTCTGCCTGCTGAGCAGCTTCAATGGCTGCGTCAAAGCCGGTTACAGACTGTTCACGGGAGAAAGCCAGACCGGGAGCATAGTGTATGGTTACCTGGTCTCCATACTGTTCCCGGATTGCCTGCAAAGGGGTACGGGTCATCTCTTTTTCCCCATCAAAACACCAGGTACCCAGTTGGTCATGGGGAGCGTCTGCCAACGGTCCAATCACCGCCACTGAACGGATGTCCCGGCTAAGAGGTAGCAGATTTCCGGTATTCTTCAGGAGGACAAAGGATTCGGCCGCGGCCTGCCGGGCGGCCTCCAAATGAGCAGGTGCATACATGCAGGAGACTTTACTGAGATCGGTATAGGGATTGCTGAACAATCCCAGCCGGAACTTCAGACGGAGGATGTTCCGGACAGCCTGGTCAATCACAGACTCAGGAACGTCCCCTTCTCTTACTAACTCTTCCAAATAGTCAACAAAACATTCGGATGTCATATCCATATCCAGTCCGGCCAGGGCCGATTTGCGGGCAGCGTCTTTCCGGTCTTCGCAGAACCCCTGGCGGATCATCATGGAAACAGAGGCCCAGTCTGAGACGACCACTCCGTCAAACCCCCACTCATCACGGAGCAGGTCCCTCAGCAGAAAGCGGTTAGCGCTGGGTGGGATTCCGTCATTTGAATTGAAGGAGGTCATCAGGGTTGCACATCCGGCTTCACGAATGGAACGTTCAAAAGGTGGCAGATAGGTTTTGCGTAGCTGACGTTCCGGGATGTAAGAAACATTATAGTCCCTTCCTCCTTCCACAGCGCCATAGGCGACAAAATGTTTGGCACAGGCTGCAATAGAAGTTGGATCAGCGAGATCATCCCCCTGAAACCCTCTGACCATCGCCATGCCCATCACTCCGGACAGATAAGTATCTTCCCCGAAACTCTCGGCAATTCTTCCCCAACGGGCATCACGGGAGATGTCCATCATCGGGGCAAAAGTCCAGCGGATCCCTTTCTCAGAAGTTTCCAGAGCAGCTACCCGTGCTCCTTTTTCCACAATTTCAGGATTAAAACTGGCTGCTTGGCCCAACGGAATGGGAAAGATGGTTTTAAAACCGTGGATAACATCCCGGGCAAACAGTAGCGGAACCCGGGCATTACATTCTTCCATCGCAATCTGTTGCAACCGGTTCAGCAAGACAGGATCTTCTGCATTTAGAATAGAACCTACTTCTCCGTCCCGGATCTGTTGATAGAGTTTCTCATCCGGTTTCCGGGCATTCAGTTGGTTCATCTGCCCTATTTTCTGCCGCAAAGTAAGGGTGGAAAGAATTCCCTCCACCCTTGTTTCTATATCCTCTTGTGCTCTGGCCGGCAGAAACCGGCAGAGACACAACAGGATAAATAGAAGTACATATATACGTTTACTCATAACTCAATTTTATTTATCAAAATAACGGATCAATTGCCAGGTGTGATGGTTGATCTGTCCCATCTCTTCCAATAAAGGGAGGTAGGGTTCAAAGTAACGGTTTACAACCCCTTTGTTGGAGTCCCGGTTTGAAGGGTCAGTCGTCAGGTCATCCGGGTCATTATCCATATATTTGAACCAATGCCATCCTACACAATGTTTACTTTTCAACAATTCCATGGTAAAATTCTGGTAGAAGTAACCGCGGTCTTTCTGGGTATGTACCAACCAGCCGGCACCGGTATTGTTCGGCAATCCGGAATCCTCCCCTTTCGTGTACCATTCTGTAATGAGATACGGTTTGCCGGACCACTCTCCCCAGTTCGCCAGCATCACAGGATCGGGTTCCCATTTCCGGTAGTGGTTGATGGACACAATATCCATATATTGTCCGGCTACACGGAATATTTCAGGATTGGTTAACTCCTGTTGTTTATCCTGGTTGAAACGGCATCCGAGATACAG
>JAJQES010000470.1 GCA_021201565.1 Tannerellaceae bacterium | reverse complement strand
TTTGTAACCTATAAAAGATTCTCACAAAAAAATTAAGATAAAGGTTGTTTGGTCTGACTGGTAAAGCATTTTTTAGTTGCGGACAGTAAGTGTTTATAAATAAACATACTGTTTGTAAGAAGAAAAAATTATCCTCCTTTTCCCTTCGGAGAGACGGGGACAGACCTCTGTCTTTTTGTCAATTTAACTTTCTGTGGCGGCCGTTTTCCGGGGGATTCCCCGGATGCGTTTAAAATAAGTGACTCTCACGAAGTTTAGTTTTTTCACTTTGTCACCGTTTAACAGAGAGAAGTAAACAATTGGATAGTGATAAAAATCCTTTCCGGTAACAAGGTCAGAAAGTGGGTAAGTAGTTTTTCCTTTTTTGTGGCAAAAAGATAGTTCCCGGAAGTTCTTTCCAAAAGAGTAACCAGTGAAGGTACAACCCGTTTTTTCATTTAAACAGAAATGACCAGTCCTCGCGGGGTTCGGGCATATAGGTGTTAATACCCAGTGCTTCCGCGGCCAGGCAATTCACTTGTGCATCATCAATAAAGAGAGTTTCTGACGGTTGGATACAGGCGTCTTTCAATATATATTCAAAAATATCTGCATTCGGTTTCTCCATATTAAGCTCATAGGAAAGGTAGATTTTGTTAAAGAAGTCAGCAACACGATGCCCTTTATAGGTAAAACAGACTTTTTTAGCCCAGTTCCAATGGATCTCATTGGTGTTACTCAATAGCATGGTATTGTATTTCCGGCGCAAATCCAACAGCAGATCCAGCTTATAATCAGGAACATCATCCAGCATAGCAATCCAGGCCTGGTCTATCTGTTCATCCGTCAGCAACCGGCCACTCATACTACGGATCCCGGTATGGAATTGCCGGACAGTGATGGTACCCATCTCAAGTTGCATAAACAAATCTTTATGATGGTAGTTGTTAGAAACCAGTTCCCGGATATTAGTCACACCCAATTCCTCGAATGCTTCAATACACCGGTTCCGGGTGAGATTAATAAGCACACCACCAAAATCAAAAATCAGGTTTTTAATTCCTTCCATGCATTATCTCATTTATACCACTTCCGTCTCCTGCGACGGCTCCTGTTTTTCTGTTTTTGTTTATACCGCCGGACACGGTGATAGATCAGCCAGATCAACAACAGTCCAAATACCAGGAAGATCAGTAATACAATTCCGGCATTCAGGTTATCTCCCTTTACACGGCTCCACATTTGCAACACCAGTTCCGTCTGATCTCCAAAATCACGGATCATGGCACAACGTTCCACCACACCTATATCCGGATATTGTACCGGGTCAACAGACACACATTCGGCACCCGGTCCAAAGAAATAACTCAGATCCGAACACTCTTCCAGCTCTTCATCAATCTTCTCTTCCAATATCTCCGGAGTAGCGACTGCACTTACATAACCGATCTCATCCATATTACGTAAAGCAATGTCTGCCTGACAAAGATAATTAATAAAATAAGAGGCCGCTTTCCTATTACGTGCATATTTGGGTATCACCCAACCATCAAACCAGATATTACTTCCTTCTTCCGGCACAAGATAGTCCAGTTCTACACCTACCAATGCAGCCTCATCAATGGCCCAGACAGCATCTCCGCTCCAGGTAAAATTGATCCAGGCTTTGTTTTTGGTCATCATCTCTTTTCCAAAATCAGCTTCCCACCCGGCAATATTCGGTTTCATTGCCTTCAGATATTCCTCCGCCAGTTCAATCGCTTCCGGAGAATAATCATTCATCAGTTCTTCCACCGTTACCGTTCCATCTGCCAATTGTTGCGCATGTGCATAAATAATCGCTGTACCGTAGGCATCCCGGTAACTATCTTTCATCAGGATTTTCCCTTTATATTTCGGGTCCCACAAACATTCCCAGCTTTCTACTTCTTCTTCGGATACAAACCGTTTGTTATAAAGCAAACCTGCAGTTCCCCACATATAAGCAACTACATAATCATTCGCCTCACGGCCCGGTTGGCTGATCTTATCCAGCTGTTCCCGGATATAAGGAGAAACATTTCCGGTATAGTCAGGGGTATTATTAAAATTCCGGTCAATCGGTAATAACAAATCTTTCCGGAGCATCCGTTCAATAATATACTCAGAAGGACATACCACATCGAAATCCTCATGCCCCCGTTCTATCTTGGTAAGCATGATCTCATTGATATCAAACACCTGGTAAATGATCCGTATCTCTTCTCCGGTCTGCTCTTTGTACCATTCCGGGAACTCTGCCAGCACTTCTTCATCTATATAATCCGCCCAGTTATAGATCTTCAGAATACGGCTCCGCTGTTCGTCGGTACGCTCACAGCCGCCCAACAGAAACAAAGCGACAATAAACAAAAGAGAAGTATATCGTTTCATTGTGTTACTTTTTGAATTTTACCTGCCCGTTTGTTGATAATGATCAATAACAATAATACAGTAACAAAAATGATTGTAGACAATGGGCGCAGTTCCGGGGTTAATCCTCCCTTACGGGCATCTGCATAAATATAGGTGGAGAGAGTCTCCAGTCCTTCATTTCCAATCGTAAAGATCGTGACGGCAAAATCATCAATCGACAAAGTAAATGCCAGAATAAACCCACTGATCATACCCGGCCGGATCTCCGGGACAATAATTTTTCGCAAAGCCTGGAAAGGAGTAGCCCCCAAATCCAGTGCAGCCTCATAAATATTAGGATTCATCTGCCGCAAACGGGGCAATACACTCAGCACGACATAAGGGGTACAAAACGTAATGTGCGCCAGGACGACTGTAGTAAATCCCTGGGAGATCCCAAAACTAATAAAGAGCAGAAAAAGGGAAACCCCGGTAATAATATCCGGATTCAGGATGGGTATACTATTTACAAACCCAATCGCCTGCCTGCTACGGGTACGCAGATTGTAAATGCCGATCGCAGCAATACTCCCCAGGATAGTAGAAACAGTAGCCGCAATCAAAGCGATCGCCAGCGTATTCCAGATCGCACTAATCAGAGAACGATGCACGCCCCCGGAAAAAAGCGAGGTATATAATTTAGTTGAAAAGCCGGTCCAGTTACCCAATACTTTGGCCTCCGTAAATGAAAAAATCATAATGATCAGGATCGGAGAATAAAGAAGCAACAACAAAAACCAGAGATAAGCTCTCCCTACAACACGTGTGATCATATCAATCCCCCTCCATCATTTGACGTTTTACTGCCATCTCCATTTACCAGGCCGGTAATACCAATCAGCAACAACATGATAAGGGAGAGAGCCGCCCCATAGTTCCACAGGCCATTATTAATATTTTCCTGAATGGTAGTACCAAACAATTTGATATTATTCATGGTCAAAAGTTCAGCGATAGCAAAGGTGGAAATAGTCGGCATAAATACCATCATAATCCCACTGGTGACTCCCGGCATAGAAAGAGGTAAAATCGTTTTAGTAAATACCTGGAACGGATTCGCTCCCAGATCCTGTGCCGCTTCAATCAGATTCTGGTCCATCTTCAACAGCGTATTATAGATCGGATAGATCATAAACGGCAGGAAGTTATAGATCATCCCGAAGATCAGGGCGCCTTCCCCTAACGGCAGATGCATAAAATCAAACAAAGCCACCGTAGCCAGGGTACGGATCAGGATGTTGATCCACATCGGCAAAATAAAGAGCACAACCAGCGTCCGGGAAGTATTAAATCGTTTCTGGCTCAATATCCAGGCAGCCGGATAGCCTAACAGAATACAAGCCAGCGTAGTAATAATAGCAATTCCCACAGAATAAATAAAAGTATTCAGTGCTTCCGGGTGTTGCATAAACCGCTGGAAATTCTCTAAGGTAAAATGTCCCTCTGCATCTGCAAAGCCATACCAGGCAATCAAAAAAAGCGGCACAACCACAAACAGAAAGAGAAACAACGCATACGGAATCACCCAATTACGCCGCCGGGATAAAAATATCGTTATCTTTTCAAACATATTCCTCTTTTTTAAAAGTAGTTAGTAGTTAGTAGTACACTCACTATGTTCGTTTAGTAGAAATTTCCTCCGCCCGTTTTGTTTTGTTTTTCATTTTTACTTACATCTCTACCAAGTGAGCAGAGCGAACGTACTACTAACTACCAACTACTAACTACTCTTTTTAACCACCCTTATCTTATCTGCCGGGATGGTGATGCCAACTGTGTCACCATCATCCCAGACATCACTGGTATCCACAAACAAATCCTCTTCCCAATCAGTATACACTGTCAGATGGTAATGATCTCCTTTATAAAGGATGAATTTTACTTCCCCGCTGATCATTCCGTCTTCCGTATTATCCTGAAGGATGATGTCATGGAAGTCTACCATAACGGTTACCTCTTCCCCAGCCTGACTATCAGGTATGGCAGGACATTCAAAGGTGTATCCAAGGAACTCCACATGCGTTTCATCTATCATCTTTCCGTCAAAGGTATTGGTAAGACGTTCTTTCTTCATCACGTGGATATCAAATGGTTTTACCAGCAACCCAACAGTTTTACCCACTCCAAAACTATGGTAATCCTGTACCAGAAACTCATATCCGTTCGGAGTATCCACCATCATCTCATAATGCACTCCTTTAAAAATACAGGAAGTGACTGTTCCGGTTAACTGTGCCGCATCCGAAGAGTCAAAAATATACAGATCCTCCGGACGGATCACTACATCAACAGGGGTCATCTCTCCAAATCCTTCATCCACACACTCAAACTCGTGTCCGGCAAACATCACCTGTTTATCTTTGATCATTATACCATTGAGGATATTACTTTCCCCGATGAAATCGGCAACAAACGAATTAACAGGTTCGTTATAAATATCCGGAGGAGTTCCAATCTGTTGAATACGCCCTTCACTCATGACCACGATCCGGTCACTCAGCGTAAGCGCCTCTTCCTGGTCATGTGTCACATACACAAAGGTGATACCAAGAGAACGGTGCATCTCTTTCAACTCCATCTGCATATCCTTCCGCATCTTAAGATCAAGAGCAGCCAACGGTTCATCCAGCAGTAATACCTCCGGCTCATTCACAATGGCCCGCGCAATGGCAACCCGTTGCTGCTGGCCACCGGACAATGAATCCACATCCCGGTACTCATAATCGGTCATCCCCACTGTTTTTAAGGCCTGTTTCACCTTTTTCTCCATCATAGCTCCAGGCATCTTTTTCAGTTTCAGGCCGAAAGCAATGTTATTATAAACATTCAGGTGAGGAAACAATGCATATTTCTGGAATACAGTATTTACAGGACGTTTATGAGGTGGGGTCTGCGTAATATCCTTTCCGGCGATCCTGATTACCCCTTCCGTAGGAGTCTGAAAACCGGCAATCAGACGCAATAACGTTGTCTTTCCACATCCCGAAGGACCGAGAATAGTAACAAATTCTCCTTTCCGGATATTCAGATTGACATCCATCAGCACCGCTTTTTCCCCGAAATATTTCGAGATACGGTCAACAGTAATAATGTAATCAGCCCCTTGCATATTTCCTTTTAACTGCATTCCTAATTAACAAACTATAAAGTTCCTTGTTCAATTGCAACGCAAAGGTATATTATATTTACAAAAGGACGTTATTCTATGATTTCTGAATGTTAGAAAAAATAAGATTTTTATTTTAAAAAGTCAATCTACATTTCTGTCCTAAACATTTCAACCTTTTTATCCTTTATATTTATAGAATATAGGATGTGGTCCGGCCATCTTTAAAAACAGGTTTTTCCGGTTGCTTTCACTATATTTGTAGGATAAAAAAGAAAACAAATGGAATATTTATCAAAAACAGATCCGCAGACAGCCTATTTTGCATCAGGCTGTTTCTGGGGAACGCAATATCATTTTAATAAGGCACACGGAGTGATCAGTACGGAAGTGGGGTATATGGGAGGTGAAATGGAACATCCATCTTATCCGGAAGTAAAAACCGGGACAACGGGACATGTGGAAACTGTGAAAGTGGTTTTTGATCCACAGGAAACTACATACGAACAATTAGTGCGCCTCTATTACGAGACACATGATTTCAGCCAGGAAGGAGGCCAGGGGCCGGACATAGGTTCCCAGTACCGTTCGGTGATTTTCTATCTGAATGAGGAACAAAAGATCATCGCGGAAAATTATATCCGGATCTTAAAGGAGATGGGACACAAAGTGGCCACTGCACTGGAGCCGGCCACTACGTTCTGGCGCGAACAGGAAGAGTACCACCATCATTATTATGAGAAAAACGGAGATAGCCCTTACTGCCATATTTACAGGAAACTATTCTAAGTGGAAACGGTCTCTTACGGCCTTTGTGAGGAGAGGTAAGCACAGGTATCCTGAAAGGTAAGCAACAACTTGCCGCAAAGCCTGGGGATACTCGATTAACCCCAGGCCTTACGGCCGTATCCCCTGGGGATATTCCACAGGGATACTTATCTGCGAAAAGGGTAATGCAGACTTACTTCCTGCCTGAAGGGTAGTGCCTTTTGTGGAAATCAAAAGGTACCTTTCTACTCCCTAAATGTATAAAATTTATTGATTATAAAATTGATCACGGTATAAAAGGCCATACCGGTCAGTTGGAAATAGTAAGTGTCTACCTGTGGGAACTGCCATTTAAGATAGATAAATAAACTGAGTTGCAACACATAACAGATGGCAAACACTCCTCCGAAACGAACAGCGCTACTCCACCATCCGCGGATACTTTGAAAAGTCCATTTCTTATTCCATACAAAGCTATTGACTACCCCGGCAATAAACCCGGTTGCATTGGCAAGTTCATCAGCAACAAAAAATTGTTTGGTCAATACCCAGATCACAGCAGCCGTAATCAAAGTATTCATTACACCGACGACGCCATATTTAATCGCCTGCCGGATGGTTTCCATATTTCTTTCCAAGGATCTCGTCAATCTCATCCTGTGCTAATTCTTTTACATTTGTTACAGTAAAGGTATTCGATAGAAAGTTCCCATATTGATTGCACTCCGCGATCACATTGTCCAGGATTGCTTTCAGATTGATACGGACGGGAACCAGAAAGATCAATTCGACATATTGATCATGAATCCTTACTTCCTCAATTTCACAATCATCTTTAGGAAGATAATAAGCAAACTCCCGCTCAATGATTTGCCGCTGATACTCTTCAAACGGTTTATCTTCTGATGCCAGCATCAACACATAAAAACGGAGCTTTTCCCCTCTCCCTCCCAGACCGGTAGAGATGTATATCTGTTTCTCTTCGGAGAGTTCAGACTCCAGGGATATGCGGCTTTCCATCAGCGCCATATACGCCCAGTCGGTCACATCCGGATCAGGATCTTGAACATATTGTTCCAGCACCCGGTATGCCCGGACATCGTGAGAAGCCGCCAGAGAAGATAAGACATACTTCTTTCGTTCAGTAGTTGTCTCCCTGTCCGAAAGATTCTCAATATAAATAGTATAATCCCTGTCTGTTATTTCCTCTTTTTCTTTACGGAGCTGCTCTGAGTACTTAAAATATTCCATTTGCAATTCAACAGGTACCCGTTGCTCAAGAATATGGAAATGGCCCTGCATGTTACTAAAGGAATTACGGAAACGCTCAAAAATATCACTTTTCTCTTTCATAATTTCTTTCTTTAGGTACTAACCATACTTCCCGGGAACAGGAACAAAGTTAATGCATTTTCCCGATGAAACAGTACCAGAAAGGGAAAAGTTGATGTATAGAAGTAAGAGAAAACAAAAACAGAACGTCTGGAAACAGAACATTCTGTTCCATACTCCCTCTTTTATTTCCATTCTGAAGGAATAGAATTCCAATTACTTAAGCCCGTTTGACCTTTAAAGCATCTACTTCCTGTTACACCTGAAGGAAAGACCGGATTTGAAAGAGAGTTACGCTCCCAAAGTTCATAGGTACCAAAAACTGTTGCTGATGGAGTTTTTCCTGACTGAATATTACAATTTGCAAAACAATCGGTAAAGTTTGCTATATATATATTGTTATAAAACAACCCATCCGGTATAGAAGTTAAACCCGTATTCTCAAAAGCTCCGGCAACACTTTGAAGTCTATACCCCAGCGGCTTAAAAAAATTTTCAGGAATAGAGGTCAATCTTGTACATTTTGTAAAAAGATAACCGGCATTATTAACAGAAGGTAAATATTCAAATAAATTTTCAGGAAAAATATGCAAGCCTGTACATCCATAAAAAAGATACTCGATATTCGAAACATTAGTAAAATCTTTAAAATAACTGCCTCCTATAGTAGAAATAGATGTGCATTGCATAAAAGCTTTATATAAAACTTTACAATAAGGAGCAAATTTCGCTATTGCAGAAGTAGGAATTGCTCTAATTTTTGATAGAGTACAAAGTTCTGAAAGATCTGTACCTAAACTGGGATCACATTTATCATAAAATCCAGCAGGAATATAATACAACCCACATGAAGAAAAATCCCCTCCTCTCTGATTTTCACTAAATCGTCCTATATTCTCACAGCTTGATGGCAAAGAGTTCAATTGAGTATATCCACTTAAACATTTATATCCCATCTCACACATCTGATCTGTGCCCCACTGGTCAATACGGGTTACACTGGATCTGCTTTGAGAAGGACCTAAAACAGAAAAAACCACATCACCTGTAATCCCCCCTGTGCATATAATCTGGTAAGTTCCTCCTTCTTGATATGTATGAGTAAGAACAGAATTATTTTCTGTAGATTCTCCATCTCCCCAATGAATAGTTACCCGTGAAAGTTCAACTATCATTGGCATTGTAAATTCCTTAGATAAGATTTTATCCTCTATTTTAATCGTAAATGCAAAATCTCTTGGTGTAAGTTCATACTTTAATTGTTACATAATTGTATTGTTTTAAATTAAAAATAAATATTTACTTTCTTATTCT
>JAJQES010000245.1 GCA_021201565.1 Tannerellaceae bacterium | reverse complement strand
TTATGAATTATTTGTAAATACTCAGTCTCTTCTGATTTATTTGTTTTTTTAGTTAGATTGTTATTTGTTTTTTGCGTCTTCTTTCTGCCGGCACGGATTTGGAAATCCGCGCCAGCAAGTGCCGGCAATTTACTTGTCAATTGTGCATTGTCAATTGTCAATTGCTTAAATGTTTGCGATGGAGATGATGTCGGCGAATACGCCGGCAGCTGTTACGTCAGCCCCTGCGCCATATCCTTTGATGATCATCGGGTATTCATGGTATCTTTCGGTGGAGATCATGATGATGTTGTTACTTCCTTCCAGTTCGTAGAACGGATGGTTGCTGGCAACTTCCTGTAAACCCACTTCACAGATACCCTGTTCCATTTTAGCAACAAACCGGAACCGTTTATGTTCTGATTCCAGAATTTGCCGTTTCGCTTCAAATTCTTCATCCAGTTCCTGAATGTTATTCCAGAAATCATCCAGTGAGCCTTCAAAATATTTCTCCGGGATAAACAGGTTGCGTTTTACATCTTCCTGGTTTACTTTATAGCCGGCCTCGCGTGCGAGGATCATCAGCTTACGGATCACGTCTTTTCCACTCAGGTCAATCCGGGGGTCGGGTTCGGCATATTTTGCTTCTTCTGCCAGCCGGATGGCTTTGCTTAATGGAATATCAGTATTTAATGTATTGAATATAAAATTAAGCGTTCCGGAAAGCACGGCTTCCAGTTTGAGGATGTGGTCACCACTGTTACGGAGATCATTCATGGTGTTAATGATCGGTAAGCCGGCTCCTACGTTGGTCTCGAACAGGAATTTTACATCCCGTTCGCGGGCTGTTTCTTTCAGCCGGATGTAATTGTCGTATCCGGAAGAGGCTGCGATTTTATTCGCTGCCACTACAGAGATGTTATTTTCCAGCAGGGTTTGATAGAGTTCTGCTATCGCACTGCTGGCAGTACAATCCACGAATACCGAGTTGAAGATATTCATTTTCAGGATCTCTTCACACAGGTGGGCCGGTGAACTATCCATCCCATTCTGTTTCAGGTCCTCAATACAAGTTTCCAGATTCAGGCCCTCCCGGCAGAGGAGTACTTTTTTGCTGTTGGCTATTCCGACAACACGTAGCTGGAGGCCGTTGCTTTCCATCAGTTTGGGTTGCTGGATACGGATCTGTTCCAACAGGTTGCCCCCGATGGTACCGATCCCGGTAATAAAGAGGTTTAGTATTTTATATTCGGAAAGAAAAAAGGAGTCGTGTATAGAGTTAAGGGCTTTCCGGAGATATTTCAGTTTGATTACAAATGAAATATTGGTTTCGGAAGCTCCCTGTGCACAGGCAATCACGCTGATACCGGCACGTCCCAGTGTCCCGAACAATTTACCGGCAATCCCGGGAGTCCGTTTCATATTTTCCCCGACAATCGCCACGGTTGCCAGGTCTCTTTCAGCGGTAATATCGCTGATCTCTCCCTGCGAGCGTTCAAGCTGGAACTCTTCATTGAGTACTCTCACAGACAGGTCCGCGTCCGAGTTACGTACAGCAAAAGTGGTGTTGTTTTCAGAACTTGCCTGTGATACCATAAATACACTGATACCGTTTTTAGCCAGGGTCTTAAATATCCGGTAGTTCACTCCGATCACGCCTACCATACCCAGCCCTTCCACAGTGATCAGGGACGTATCGTTGATCGAGGAGATGCCTTTGATGATCGCTTTTTCGCCATCACTTCTTTTTTCTTTGGAGATGAGGGTACCGGGTGCCTCCGGATTGAATGTGTTCAGGATCCGGATGGGAATATTTTTATGATATACCGGGTAGATAGTTGGGGGGTAGATCACTTTCGCTCCAAAGTTACATAACTCCATCGCTTCTGTAAAAGTGAGCCGTTCGATCACATAGGCGGAGCTGATCACCCGTGGGTCAGCCGTCATAAAGCCGTCTACATCCGTCCAGATTTCCAGGCCGGAAGCATTTAGGGCCGCCGCGATGATCGCAGCCGTATAGTCGGACCCACCCCGTCCGAGGTTGGTTACCTCTCCGGTCTCTACGTGGGAAGAGATAAATCCGGGTACCAGCGATACCCGGGGAAGGGGTAAAAAGGTCTCTTCAATCAGTTTGTTTGTTAAATCAAAGTCCACAATGTGTTTCCCGAATTGTGGAATTGTTTTGATAAATTTCCGGGAGTCAAAGAGTGTCGCATCTTTGATCACGTAGGAGATGATCATCGAAGAGATGCGTTCCCCATAGCTAACAATCGTCGCGCAGGTTTTCTCGGAAAGATCATTGATCAGATAGACTCCTTTATATATATTAGCCAGTTCATCCAACAGGGTGATCGCCTGTTTTTGTACTTCACGGCGGGTTTCTTCTTCCGGGATCACACCTTCAATGATCTCTATATGACGGGCAATAATTTCAGAAAGCTCTTTTTCGTAAGCCGGATCTCCCTGGGAGGCCATCATAGAGGTGTTGAGCAATTTATCCGTGATTCCGCCCACAGCAGAAACGATTACCACTACCGGCTCTTCGATGGCCTCAACAATTTTCTTTACATTTAGTATGCTCTTTACGGAACCTACGGATGTTCCGCCGAACTTCAATACTTTCATCGGTATGATTTTTATTTTGTATGATTAATAAATGAACCGGACGTACCGGATAAAGGAAAAGAAAAAGCGGTAACAAAACAGGACCTGGCCGCTGCTTTTGTTTATTTGTAGATGTTAACCCCCCGGGGGGTCATTGTTAAAGCCCATGTATAATATGCAAACACTGCATTCATCATTTGTTCTTTTTCGGTTTAATTGCTTTCTTGTGACTGCAATATTACATATTATTTCCCAATTAACCACCATTTTTATAGAATAACTCACTAAATAACTGAAAAATGAAAGAATCATCCGGATACAGGTATATGGGTATATTGGGTGCTGTTTATATATGTACGACAATTATAAAGCATTGGTGTAGACAATGTTGTTTTTTATCTGTAACCGGACTATACTACTGTTTCAGGGGGTATTCCTCTCTAAATAAAGTATAAAATGGAGTTTTCGTATAAAACCAACCGTATTTTTTCTATCTTTGAATGGTGAAAAACTTTGTGTAGATTTATAACATACGGAAATAAGTAACTATAGCACGCTGAATTTCAGATTGGTGAGAAAAGACGCTTTAGCCGTTTCTTTCATTCTGTGGATATATTAAAATGGTTTGTTTTAAATAGTATGTGTGTATGTATATGTATGATAATGACCTTGAATCTCTTTACTCTGCCCGGATACTGACTATTTATACCGGTAAGAAGAAAGAATTTCTGGCAACGGAATCCACGATATTATGTGTCGTCACCGGCAGTCTTTATTTAACCTCCGGTGAGCATGAACGGTCGTGTGTGGAAAAGAATCAAATGATCTTTATACATCCCGGTTTTCCTTTTATCCTGACAGCCCGGGAAAGGACCCGTGTGCTGGTTATCATGTTTCCGGAGATTATTCCTCTTTGTAACAGGTATATTCCTGAAGTTCTGGAGCAGAAGAAATATACCTGTGAGACTCTTTTTTATCCTCTTGAAGTGAAAAAATACATAGGGAGATGGTTTGACTCCCTCCAGATACTGGCCTCCGAACTCCGGGATCACCATTCCCTGGTGCAGGCTAAAATGCAGGAGTTTTTTCTTTTACTTAAGATCAGCTACTCCAGGGACCAGCTGTCTTATTTCCTGTGTCCTGTCTTTTCCTATAATTATGATTTCACTCTTTTTATACTGAATAATTATTATAAGGTAAAGACCGTATCGGAACTGGCGGAGCTTTCGGCATTTAGTTTGTCCGGATTTGAGAAGGAGTTCCGGAAAGTGTTCGGTACTTCTCCCTATCAATGGATGCTTAAAAAGAAAAGGAAAAAATTGTATTATGAGATCTCTGCCACTGAGAAAGTGTTTAAAGTGATCGCGGAAGAATATGGGTTTGTTTCTCTTTCCCAGTTGGGGGATTTCTGTCGTAAACATTTTGGAGCTTCCCCCAGGGATATAAGGCAGAAAAAAGAAAAATAGATTACAATTGTGTAATACTGTACAATAATTATGTAGTTAAAGAGGATATTCCGGTTTATTTTTGTAATGTGATAAAATGGTGGTAAATGTAGTTACCTTATTTTGTAGTTATAAAACAAAGTTTTAAATCAAACTCTCCTGCTGGGTGTGCCGGCAGTGAATCCATGTAGTTATTTTATAAAAAAGCATTTAAACGCATGAGTCAAGTTAGTGAGTATGGTATATTGATTATTCCCGGAATTTGCGGGAAAAGTAAAATCCAAATCATTTAGTTACCGGTTCCGGCGGAGCAGGGATGTTGCGCCGGAACTCAAAGAAATTGTCTTTAAGTATAAATCTATCTGTTGCGTATACTTTGACCAATATATTTGTATGGAAAACAACTCTGAGCGATTCTCTCTGAGGTAAAGCCGGGAGGCTTTATCTCATGAGAGATGAGGATCCCGTCAGGATCCTTTTTTTAGCTTTTCTCTTTCCAGGTCTTCCCGGCTTTTACTTTGAGTTACCAGGTATACCCCACTGAATACTAATACAGCCGATAAAATATTCCCTACGGAGAATGTATCCTGTCCGGCCATAATGGCGATCAGGGAAGCTACAATGGGTTGCATATAGTTATACATACTGATGGTAGTCGGACGAAGACGTTTGAGTGCCATGGGAATCATCAGATAGGGAATATAAGTAGCACCCAGCAAAACAAAGGCAATTCCCCCCAGCACTTTCCAGTCCGGAGCCGGTGTATGAAACGCAGGAGTCACCAGGATGTCACTATACATAAAGGGAAGCAATACGATACAGGAAAACAGGAACATCCATTTCATAATGGTTACGGCAGCGTATTTTTGGCTAAGCGGCCGGGAGAGCACTACATAAATGGAATACATGAATCCGCTGAAAATGACCATCAGGTCACCGGTCAGATCACTGCTTTGATTGCTGCCACCGGCAGAAAAGAGAATGAGGGTCAATGCGCCCGAGGCGCCCACAAGTACACCAACTATTTTTTGCCGGGTGATCGGTTCTTTCAGGATCAAAGCGGCTAACAACATCACATAGATAGGACCTGCTGTGGCAATGATGGACGCGTCTACCGGAGAAGTGCGGCTCAATCCACTGATAAAAACACTCTGATTGATAGCGATCCCACACATCGCACAGATAAACAGTAAGCCGAGATCTTTGAGAGGAACTTTTTCCTGTTTCATAAACAGGGAGGTGGCCCAGAACAGAATGCAGGCGAAGATCATACGCATAATGGTCAGTCCTTCAGGGGTAACCATTCCCTGCATCAGGTATTTGGAAACAGGCATATTGATCCCGAACAACACGTTCGCCAGGAGGATCAGGATATGGCCTTTTAGCTTTTCATTTTTCAGCATACGAAAACCATTCGTTTACAAGGAGCAAATGTACTCTTTTTTCATATACAAATTTCTATCTCCGATTGTTTTCGTATGAAAGGATTGCCATCTTCTGATATATTATTAAATTGCACTCGTTTTAACAAATTATCCAATGAAACCCAGCATATCTCTGAAAATAAATTCGTCTTTTCTCCTGTGTATCAGTTTCCTGTTACTTCTGATCATATTTGCCTGCCGGCCTTCCGGAACTTCTCCGGAGGAAGTGCCTGTTGTTTTGGAGCCTGAGGAGGTCGTTGTTGAAAATTTGTTTGGTGCCCACCAGGCCCTGCTGAGTGATCTTGCGCGGGCAATCGTAAAAAATGACCTGGCAACCTTCCGCAATCTGATTACTCCCGGAAATATGAATGAAATCATTCCGGTGGGGGACTGGCCGGCGATGACTCCATTGACTGCAGCCATTCAGTATGGCCGGGAGGAGATGATTGACCGGTTGATAGAGATGAAAGCAGACTTAGAGTATGAGGGCGAATGGGGATTACCTGAAAAGACTCAGCCGCTGATTGTCGCTACCTCTAAAAACAGGTTGGATCTGGTTCGGCTGTTTACGGAAAAAGCCGCGGATGCGTGGAGCGGAACCCTGTTTTTAGAGCCGCATGGAGAATATGGGTCCTATGTAACTCCGCTGGCTGTGGCCTGCCGGACCGGAAATAAGAACATTGAGTCCTATCTGCGCTGGCTGGGAGCATCGGAAGAGCAACAGAAAATACCCAGGGAGGTGCCCCGGAATCCCTGGAAACGGTTTACAGAGTCATCAGTAAGTGGGAATGGGTTAATGACAGATGGCCTGGTTCCTGAACATACGATTCAAGGCCTGGAGGATCCGACATTTACTCTTTTACTGATGCTTGCTTTCCGGGATTCCGGCCAATATTCAACAGATGATTTAAGAGGGTTAATAGAAAAAGGGGCAGATATAAATAGTTTTTTAGCCAAACAAACGAATTCCGGGAAAAAACGGCTCCTGACTCCTCTGATGTGTGCTGCTTTCCGGGGAGAATATGAAATCGTGGAATTGCTGATTGAAGCAGGAGCGGATATTCACCAGGTGAACGGAGGATTCGAAAATGCTCTTTTCACGGCTGTTGCCGGAGGACATGTATCTGTTGTACAGCTCCTGCTAACACATGGAGCCACTGTACCTCCGGAGGCAGTCCCGTTTCATTCTTCTTATTACCAGTTGATCCGGCAGGATGACCCGGAGATACTGAAGATGTTACTGGATCAGGATCTGTCTGTCTTTTCACAGGCTGAATTCCGGGAAAGCCTGTGTTTGTTCGGGCGAAAAGATATATTTATGCATCTGGTAGAAAAAGGGATTACTTTGGATTCTATCCCGGATCTGATCTCACCGGCAGTTAT
The DNA here is from genome assembly GCA_021201565.1 of Tannerellaceae bacterium. Taxonomy (GTDB): domain Bacteria; phylum Bacteroidota; class Bacteroidia; order Bacteroidales; family Tannerellaceae; genus UBA4116. The sequence goes on along the minus strand of JAJQES010000245.1, from coordinate 2,133 downwards.
GTATAAACACTGGGACCTGGTAGATTGGCTGCTTACACAAGGAGTTGACCCGAATCTGGTAAAGGAATATCCGTTGCCGGTTATCACTATGGCGGAACAGGGATGTTGGTCACGGGTAAAATATTTGCTGGAGCGGGGAGCGGATATGCACGCGGTCTCCGCAGATAAAGAATCCTTATTACAGATGGCAGTGAATGCCGGCCGGCAGGATGTCGTCCTTTTACTGGCCGGAAATGGGGTAGATGTGCAAAGTGCACTTTCCCCACATAGTTATAAAAGCTTGGTTTCCGAAGGGGCATTTTCCGACATGGCTGTTTTGTTGAAAAAGCTTTGTGAGATACATGGTGAACCGTCTCCTCCGGTAGATAGTTATACGGCTTTGCACAGAGCTACCGCGGGATATTCACTGGCATCTATTGAGGAAGCTCTCGGGGAGAGCCGGTTGGTGAATGATACGGACCAGGACGGAAATACGCCTTTACATACCCTGATGTTCAGTTCGAGAGCGGAGAAAGAGTATAAACAGATTATTGATTTACTGTTGAAGAACGGAGCCCGGTTAAATGCCCGTAATAAAGAGGGGAAAACACCTTTGTATGTGGCGGTAGAAAATAACAGGGATCCTTCAGTGGTTAGTTACCTGATTGATATAGGAGCAGACCCTGAATTGCCGGATCATTACGGACATACTCCCTTATTTGCGGCTGTACGGAAAAGTCCGAAGACCCATCTTCCGCTGCTTTTAAGCCGGGGAGTGAATCTAAATGCCCGTTCTTTTTACCGTCAGATCACTCCTTTACATTATGCGGCAGAATTGAGAAAAGAGGAGGCGGTTGAATTACTGGTAATACATGGAGCGGATCTTAACCAGACTGACTGGTGTGGATTTACCCCTGCATCGCTGGCCCGCCAGAGAGGAAATTATATAATAGAAGCCTATCTGAGGTCACAATCAGCCTCTTAATTTACAGATTACTAACACGGGGTTGGACTGGTCATTGACCGGATAAGTATTTGTCATCTCCAGCAACTGGTCCGGTTGTATTACAAAATAGAAACTGTCCCCGGAAAGAGTAAACGTGTTATTATAATACTCTAAACCTGTTTGTACATCCGGGAAGTGTAGGTCATCCGTCAATGCATTTCCTGTGATCGTTTTTTTTGTCAGTTTATTGTAGATGCCCCAGTAATTACTTCCCTGGAACCGGTAGGAAAAAATAAGATACCGGTCATTTTCTGCCAGATTGGTAATAAAATAGACATATCCTCCCGCATCTGCTTTTCCGGCAAAATCCGCAATGTCGTTGTAGGATTGTTCCAGGAAGTTATCAGGCATGTTGTGGGCAAGAAAGTCAAAGGTATAGCGCAGTCTATAAGACGTTTCAGTCAGCTCGTAGACTCCCCACAGAGTATTACAGAAAAAGGTGAGTGGGTCTGTCTGGTTGAAATTGTTTCCTTCGATTACATTGTAAAAGCTTTCCAGGTGTTCATTTACCGGAAAATATTCTGCTTTATTTATTGAGTCGTTTGTATCATATAAAGTGACCAATCCTTTGTTCCCCTGCCAGGTAGAATTCCCATGGTAAAACCAGTAGGTTGAATCATTCACTTTCAGGAAAGTAAACGGTCCGGCAGATATATCTATCTCTTCTGTAAACTCTCCTTCCGGAGTGTACCGGAGGATCTTTTTTTTCCGGCTGTCTATTATCTCGATCGTATGTTTTCCACTGTCTATATGTATATCGGAAATGGTGAGATATTCACCCGGTCCGTTCCCTGCTTTATGTAAATTCATAACTGCATCGCCGGTCCGGGCATTGAACTGCATCAGCTTTTTTTCAGATACCAGGTAAATCCGGCCGTCCATATACCGGAACCGGCTTATGTCTCCGACCAGAAAAGAATCAGTCGTTGCCAGCGGAATATAGGTGACCTCTTCAAACAGCTCAGAAAAAAGAATAGGGTGGCTTTTGGAAATATCGACTACAATGGTCCGGGGACCTGTATCTGAATGGACATCTTCCCCGGAAGAGGTATTCCGGTTACAGGCGGCACACAGTAGAATAAGAAAGAGACAGCAGATTGATTTATTCATAATATCCTGAATTGATAAAGATCAAATTAACGGATAAA
>JAJQES010000410.1 GCA_021201565.1 Tannerellaceae bacterium | reverse complement strand
GCTCATATTATTCCAGATTATATTCTTTGATTTTTCTATATAAAGTCCGTTCGGATATTTTCAGGTCAGCCGCGGCATTCTTACGCCGCCCATTGTGTTTTTCCAATGCCTTCCGGATCATCTCTTTCTCTACCTCTTCCAGGGACAACGTTTCCTCTTCTACCGCTTCTATCTCCTGAATGGGGGTTGGGATCGGATGCGCATGCACATAGGGATCCTGTGCTACCGGCATCTGGGGAGTCCCACTCATAATATCATGGACCAGCTTTTTCAGATCATTGACATCCTTTTTCATATCAAAAAGAACCTGGTACAGGATCTCCCGTTCACTATTAAAAATCTTCTGGTCAGATTCCCTGGGCACTAATACAGGAAACTTCTCCATCCGGCTATCCGGCAGGTACTCCCGGAGGATTTCACCCGATATTTCCCGGTTCTCTTCAATAATAGAGATACGCTCCGTAATATTCTTCAGTTCCCGGACATTTCCCGGCCAGCGGTAAGAAACCAGGAGCTCTTTTGCCTCATCATCCAGATGAATGGAGGGCATACGGTATTTCTCCGCGCAATCGCCGGCAAATTTACGGAACAACAGCAGGATGTCTTCCGGACGCTCCCGTAAAGCAGGTATCTGGATAGGTACGGTATTCAACCGGTAATATAAGTCCTCCCTGAATTTTCCCTGCGCGACAGCCTGTACCAGATTCACATTGGTAGCCGCCACAATGCGGACATTGGTTTTCAATACCTTTGAAGAACCCACCTTGATAAATTCGCCCGTTTCCAGAACCCGTAATAAACGTGCCTGGGTAGGAATAGGCAACTCCCCTACTTCATCCAGGAACACTGTCCCACCATCAGCCACTTCAAAATAGCCTTTCCGGTCGCCCAATGCACCCGTAAAAGAGCCTTTTTCATGGCCAAACAATTCCGAATCAATAGTTCCTTCCGGTATGGCACCACAGTTTACCGCGATATATTGTCCGTGTTTACGGGGACTGTTCTGATGAATAATCTGTGGAAAGTTTTCTTTTCCGACTCCACTTTCCCCTGTAATCAATACAGACAGATCAGTAGGAGCCACCTGTAGAGCGACATCAATGGCACGGTTCAGGGAAGGACTATTCCCAATAATCCCAAACCGTTGTTTCACCTGTTGTACTTCTGGTTTTACTATCATAAACTCTCTTTAGCTGCAATTATTTCAGTTACTCCTGACAAAATTACAAAACATGAAGGAAAGTAGAGAATATTCAATCGTAAAAAAAAATAAAGATCCCGGCGCTTCTGCACAGTGCTATGAGCGGAACGCCGCTATGCGGCTGGAATGCATGGGTAAAGTACGATTAACTCTTTTTTGCTCCGTACGTTTTCTCATACAGAAAAGTCGCCAGTTCATCATCGCTCATCGACTGGATCATTTCCGTAGGAATAGGGTCTCCGATATATACATCCAGTTTCTTGCCTCGTTTATTAAAAGCCTCAGCCGGTATACGCAGCGTGCGGATCTTCCAGCTAAGTTGTCCCAGCCAGTAAAAGAAACGGGTGTTCTCAAAATCAAACAAAACCGGATAAACCGGTACCTTCGCCTTGCGTACCAGGCGGACGATGCTGTGTGTCCATGCCAGGTCCCTGACAGCTTTGGCTTCCTTATCATAGAAAGAGATCGCTCCCGCCGGGAAAAAACCCATCGGATGTCCTTCTTTCAAACGTTGCAGAGAAAGGCGCACCCCATTTACATTCTTTAGGTTAGCACCCTTATTTTCCGAATCCGGCAAGACTGACACAAAATTATCTCCCATGGCACCAATATTCAACAACATACCGTTTACCATCACCTTAAAGTCAGGACGCAGACCGGCAAATAGATCAATCAGTATAATTCCATCAATAGACCCCACCGGATGATTCGATACGGTAATAAAAGCCCCCTCGGGCAACTGTTCCAGCCGCTCGCGGCCATGTACCTTATATTGTATATCCATCAGCGGATCATTCAACATGGCAGAGGTAAAAGCTGCCCCGCGCAACTCACAATGATTCGCATGGATCTGATTTACTTTATCAACTGAAAGCCATTTGATAACACCTTTTCCTATAAAACGGCCAAATCTACTTTTAAAAAACGGCGAGAATGTTCCTAAATCATCAACATCAATAACACTCTTTTTCATACCATCTCAATTAAACGACGCGCACATTTTTTCATGTTTGCGCATCACTATAATCAACACCAGATTAAGAAATACTATTTCATATATGAAGTAAAGCCATACATATCCCGATAGTACGAAAAGAAACATAGGAATCGTACGGCCATTAAAAGTCATCAGGTCGATATAACGCATTAACTGTTTGCTTTGTTTCCGGAAAGAAACACGGATATCTTCCGGAATATCATTCCCATAACGGCTGTGCAGGCGTTTTAACATCTGCTGTAACTGAGGAGTAGCATACACCTGGAAAGAGGAATATCGCATATACAATGCATAAAAGAAACGGCTCAACCCGGATTTGAGATCTTTTTGCTGTGCCTCGATCTGCTCCAGTGTCTGGAACTCCGCCCCTTTATCTTTACTAATAAAATAAAGATGCAATGTTTTATAATAATCCGTAATATTGGCCTGTACCAGGTGGCATAGCCCCGATGTGACCGCCGGAATAAAAAACCATCCGGTCCCCCCGTAAATATCTCCCAGCCGCAATGCAAAGGCTACATAAATACAGGTAAACCAAACATCCCCGGCAAAGCCATCCAGAATACGTCCGATCTCAGACTTAATCCCGGTCAGACGCGCCAGCTGGCCATCCACACAGTCCAGGATATTGGCACAAACCAGGCAGACAATGCCTACTATATTATACCAGATATTCTGCGGATAAAAGAAATAACCCGCGGCAGCACCTACAAAAATCGAGAAAATCGTAATTTGATTGGGAGTAATACCTGTATTTCTTAATAAAACAGCCAACCGGAAACCAATAGGACGGTAAAAGACCCGGTCAATGTAATTTTCTGTTTCTATTGACTTAAGTGAGGCTTCGTATTCTTTATTTAGTTCGTTCATCAATCTTTATTTATAAGAATATGCGCCGTCTATTACGACGATTTCACCATTCATATAACTATTTTCAATCAACATTTTGTACACATCCGCCACTTCTTCCGGCAGGCAAAAACGTTCCAGCGCAACTTTATTTTCTATATTCTTCCGGATCTCAGCCGGCTTGGTCTTCTGCCACTCCGTATCCACAAAACCGGGAGCCACTCCGTTGACCCGGATCTGATAAGGAGCCAGAAATTTCACCAGGTTCTTCACCAATGCATGCACTGCACTCTTGGTCACCCCGTAGGCCAGGGAAACCGAATGAGGGTAAATCCCCATCAGTGATCCGGTGAAAACCACCGAAGATCCTTTGGTTAAACGGGATACAATCTTCTGCAACAGATATACCGGAAAATGCACATTCGCAAAAAAGACACGTTCCCAATCTTCCGGACGGATATCTTCAAACACATCCCGGCAGGTCAGCCCCGCATTGAACACCAACCCGGCCAGTTCGATCTGCTCCGTTACCAGAAAGTTATCAATTGTTTGTATAGCTGCCGGTTGAGTAATATCTGCCCGCAACACCGAAACCGATACGTTGAACCGCTCCGATAACGCTGTACGGACTACAACCGCCGTTTCTTCATCCGACGAAAAAGTAAGGATCAAATCATAGCCTGACTGCCCAAGCAATGCGGCAACAGCTTTCCCTATTCCCTTCGTTCCTCCGGTAATCAGTACACACTTCCCCATAGCCGGTTACTTAGTCTCCTCCTTTACAGTAGCCGGTTTCGCGCTTCGTTGCATACGGAGACTTTCCTCGTAAGAATCGTGAATCGTCTTTTTCAGGTTCGTGGAAGAAACGCCTGTTCCATAGGGGAAATAAAACACCTGCACGCCCAGTTCTTTCAGGTAATCATATTTACCAAACCAGTCATCTCCTACTACAAAAGCATCAATATTCAGCTTTTTTACCAGTTCCGAGTGATCAAGAGTATGTTGTGGAATGACAATATCCGGTGTTTTCAACGCCTCAATGATCTGTAAACGTTCAGTGAAAGGAATAATAGGTTTCGCTTTATAAGAAGACACCAGCTCATCCGTACTGACTCCCACAATCAGGATATCAGCCAGACTCCGGGCATAATTGATCATCCTGAGATGATTATAGTGAAACATATCAAACGTTCCGGATGTGTAAACTATTGTTTTATCTTTAAACATAATGCGCGCTCTGATTTGAGGCTACAAACTTACGCAAACTTTTCTACATCCCCAGCCTTTATCCCGCTATTTTTTACATACAACCCGCTCTACCAGACTATTCAAATACATTTCCAGATTCGTATAGCCACCCACCGGATCTATTGTGCGGGCAAGGCCGTCAGCCGGATCATGCGGGTCCAGACCGTGGGCCATCTCCCAGACATCCGGTATGCCGTCTCCATCCGTATCCACCGGAACTTCTCCCTGTTTCAACTCCGGCCACGGTGACCAATCCGCCGCGGCTTTTACCGGTTTCAGGTCATGTTGGCTATCAATGATCCCAGGTTTCGGAAACTGTTTACTTTTATAGGTTCCCCCTTTTCCATTATGCCTGCTTCGTCCTTTAAAAGTAGCAGTCCCTGTCCGTACCTCTTCTACAATACGCGTGTCTATTTCATCCCGGACCAGCGCACAACCGGCATATTTCAGTACAAGCCGGTACGCCTCTGCGGCTGTATGGGTAAGGATACCTCCCGCGGGAAAAGGCAAATCCACCCGGATCGAATCACGGGTAGCCGGGGTGATTTCCCCGAACCTCGCTTCTATCTGGTTATAAACACCATTTGCCCAATTATCTACCGTAGCCTGCATGCAGGGAAAGGCCTCCTGTGAGTCATCCGCAACGACATTCCCATGAATATAAAATTTCCCCCAGCTCTTTACTTCCGGATGTTGCCAGGGAGAAAATATACGGCCCCGCCGGACACCGGTTGGCGTGGCTGGTCCCGGTTTATAATAGTTATTGACCAGATTAATATGCATAGCTTCTCCCCCATACGCACTGTTAGAAGCCCAGTTATAGATTATATTGTTACGGAAATCCACGATCTCCCTGTAAGGCGTCGGTTTACTACCCAACCCGAACCGGGGATTCCGGCTATCATGATGTGCCAGCAGATTATGATGGAACGATGCATGGATACCGCCCCAGATCCCTCCATATCCATGCGGGCCTTTCTCATGGCCGGACAGGCGGAGACTCTCCGAAAGAATACACCACTGCAATGTAAAATAATCATTATAATAAAAGGAACCGCATTCATCCGTACACCAGCTAAGGGAACAATGATCAATGAGTATATACTTCCGCCGTTTAACTTCCAGCGCATCCGCGCCATCATCGCCGACAGGATTCATATCCCCCATCCGGAACCGCAAAAAACGAAGGATCACATTATCGGCACTAATTGTTACCGGCCAGCCGGCCAGACAAATCCCGTCACCCGGAGCTGTTTGTCCGGCAATAGTCAGATCCCCCTGCTTAATGTCCAGTTCCTTATTCAGAAAGATCGTACCCGACACTTTAAATAAAATCGTACGGGGTCCTTTTATTTTCTCAATTCCATATCGCAGGCTTCCCTCCTGCCCATGGTCCTCCAGTGTCTCTACATAATACACAACGCCACCCCTTCCGCCGGACGTATACCTTCCGTGACCCTCCGCCCCCGGAAAAGCGGGAACAGCGTCTCCGGCAAAGACCTCCACACCATAGAAAAAAAGCAGGAAAATAATGAATAATAAAACAGGTCTGTTATTCATGATATTGATCTTTACGCAATTTTAAATTACCCGCAAAAATAGAGAAAGCCTTTCAATGCATTGTATAATAATTAACGGCAAAACCTAAAAACCAATTATTACACAACAAAAATCAATTCTTGATATTTATTTGCAACCAATCAAAATACAGGTAACAGAAGAAACAAAACCATAAAAAAACAATCAAACAAAAAATACTATATGAAAAACAAATATTAAACACCCCTGAATGATACTCCTTTTACATTTGTCCCGGATAGTTAACACTTGAATTTCACACTTAAATTAAATATTGGCTTGAAACATGCAAAGAATGTCTAATGGAATGAAAAACATGCGCGTTACCTTATTAATGCTATTGACGACAATCACCTTCGGATTGTCCGCGCAGACTGTTACTTTAACAGGTAATATCACAGATGATACAGGTGAACCCATCATCGGGGCTTCGATCCTGGAAAAAGGAACAACCAATGGTACCATCACTGATTTCGATGGAAACTTCTCCCTCAACGTAACCGGAGATATTCCGGTTGTGATCTCTTATATCGGGATGAAAACCATCGAAATGAATGTAAAAGGGCAAACCCATATTAAAGTTATTCTGGAAGACGACACACAAGCACTCGAAGAAGTCGTGGTGATTGGATATGGAACCGCTAAAAGAAAAGACCTGACGGGATCTGTTTCATCCGTTAGTGCCGATGTTATCGCATCAGCCCCCGTTGCTTCTGCCATGGAAGCCATTACAGGTAGGATGGCCGGAGTACAGATCAGTACAAATGAAGGGTCCCCGGATGCGGAAATGACCATCCGTGTACGCGGAGGCGGTTCCATCACCGGGGACAACACTCCCTTATTTATTGTAGATGGTTTTCCGGTAGAATCCATCAGTGATATCGCTCCGGGGGATATCGAATCCATTGATGTCCTGAAAGATGCCTCCTCCACTGCTATTTACGGATCACGCGGAGCAAACGGGGTGGTAATCGTCACAACCAAATCCGGAAAAGAAGGAAGAGTATCCGTTAATTATAATGCGTATGTAAGTTTTAAGAAAATAGCCAAAACGCTGGATGTATTAAGCCCTGCCGATTATGCCGGCTGGCAGTGGGAACTCGCCAATCTGAAAGGCGACACCGAAAAATACTACTCCAGATATTTCGGTAATTACAGTGACATCGACTTATATAATACTATTGATTATAACGACTGGCAGGACATTGTTTTCGGACGTACCGGTGTTACTCAAAACCACAATATCAGCATCACCGGCGGAACCGACAAAGTTAAATATGCATTCAGTTATACCCTGATGGATGATAAAGCCATCATGATCGGTTCAAACTTCCGTCGTGACAATGCGACCTTCAAGGTGAATACCAAACCTCACGAAAAAGTAAACGTGGACTTCTCTCTCCGTTATTCTAAAACCACCATTAACGGTAGCGGGGCAAATGAAGTAAATGAAAAATCCTCCAGCGATTCACGTCTGCGCCACGCGATGTTATACACGCCATTCCCGGTAGCAGGACTTTCCTCTGCAACAGAAGACGGAGAAACAGAAAATAATTCCAACCTCTATCATCCGGTAGAATTCATCAATGACAACGACCGGTTACAAAAACGATGGAATTATAACCTTTCCGCCGCAGTTACTTACCAGCCCGTTAAAGACCTGCGTATCAAAGCTGAATTCGGGATTGATGATAACCGCAGGGAAGACAACCGTTTTTATGGCTTAACTACCTACTACGTACGTAATAATGTAGGAGAAGAAGACCAGAATAAACCGGCAGTAATGCTGACAAATACCTCAGTAGAAAAACTGCGCAGCACCAACACGGTAAGTTATGATTTTAAAAAGCTCCTGAAAAATACCGGCCATTCACTTAATTTATTAGCCGGACAGGAATATATCATCCAAAAAGAAAAGATATTAACTTCAGCCATACACGGATTCGCGGAAACGTTCACCGCGTCAGAAGCGTTTCGTCTGACCGGACAGGGAAATGCCTTCTCTACCGACAATCATTATAATCCCGACGATATCCTTTTCTCTTTCTTCGGACGTTTGAATTATGACTTTGAGAGTAAATATATTGTGAGCGCGACTTTTCGTGCTGACGGTTCCAGCAAATTCGGCGAAGGAAACAAATGGGGTTTCTTCCCTTCCGCAGCCGTTGCGTGGCGTATTTCTTCCGAATCCTTTATGGATAAAACATCCGAATGGTTATCTGACCTGAAATTGCGCTTCAGTTATGGTACCGCAGGTAATAACGGTATCCCCTCCGGCCAGATCAGCCGTACCTATTCCACCGGAACAAGTTCCTGGATCAACAATGTAGGCAGTTACTGGACACCATCAAAAGTACTGATTAATCCGGACCTGAAATGGGAAACAACCTATACCCGCAACCTTGGGCTTGATTTCACACTGTGGAACGGAGTCGTAAGCGGAAGTGCAGAAATCTACCTGAACAATACCAAAGACCTGTTGATCAATTTCCCGATTACCGGAAGCGGGTATGATTCCCAATACCGGAACATGGGGGAAACCGAAAACCGGGGAGTGGAAGTATCACTGAACTGGAACATTTTAAATAAAGCCAATTACGGACTGAGTTTCAGCGGGAATATTGGTGTAAACAGAAACAAGATCAAATCCCTGGGTATCATGGATGACTTTGGACAAAGTTCCGGGTGGGCTTCTAATGACATCGCAAATGACTACTGGGTCGCTGCCGGAGGACGTGTCGGACAAATGTATGGCTATGTCACAGAGGGCCGCTATGAAACATCTGACTTTGAAGGGTATGATGGCAGTAAATGGATCACTAAACCAGGTGTAACAGATGCCAGTGAAGTACTGAAAACCGATGTTATGCCGGGATCGCTTAAACTGAAAGACCTCAATGGAGATGGAGTAATTGATGAAGATGATAAAACCATTATTGGAGATGCCAATCCTAAATTCATGGGAGGTTTTGCCTTGAACGGACGCATTTACAACTTCGATATTTCAGCCAATTTCACTTACAGTTATGGAAACAAAGTATATAACGCAAATAAAATAGAATATACTGCCACAGGAAAATATACAATCCGCAACATGACAAGTGAATTGGCATCCGG
>JAJQES010000466.1 GCA_021201565.1 Tannerellaceae bacterium | reverse complement strand
AACCTGGATTTTTAAAGATAAATTCTGATATAAAAAAAGGAGTTGATATATTTATATCAACTCCTTAAAAGTCAGGGGGTGTAATACGTCTGTTTTTAGAAGGTGTTTACAGATGCAATATTTTGTTGATGAAATGGATTACTATAGGATGAAATATCCTCAAATGATGAGATAACTGCCCTGGTTGCAGAGCCGGAACATTTTCCATGTTATGAAATAGGAACGTTGTTATCCGAGTGTTTTGTTGTGCCATTCTGCTAAGTTCGATTATTCCTTTATTAAACAAAACAGGTAAACAAAATGTTTATTCCTGTTTTATTTTTAGCTATTCATATATTATAATTAGTCGTTGCTATCGAGGAAATAGTAATAATATAAACGGATTTCCCGAAGATTGATTAGTAATTTTATTTCTTTTTGGAAAAAGAGAAAAAAAGTCTATCCTCCCGGCAAAGTGTCACAAAAAATCTTTATTTTTCGCTTATCAAACATTAAATGCTGACGTTATGATAATAGGTGTACCTAAAGAAATCAAGAACAATGAGAATCGTGTAGCACTAACTCCGGCCGGTGCTAAAGAATTAACCCGTAAAGGTCATACAGTGTATGTCCAGCACATGGCTGGTGAAAGCAGTGGTTTTCCGGATGAAGACTATATCAGGGCCGGTGCCCGGATCCTTCCTGCTATTGAGGAAGTGTATGCGATTGCTGAAATGATCGTTAAGGTAAAAGAGCCGGTTACCCAGGAATATCCTCTTGTGCGAAAAGGGCAGTTGGTATTCACTTATTTTCATTTTGCTTCTGAAAAAGCATTGACGCTGGCAATGATGGAAAGTGAAGCTATTTGTCTGGCTTATGAAACGGTTATAGATCAGAATCATTCACTTCCGTTATTGGTGCCGATGAGTGAAGTAGCCGGACGGATGTCAGTGCAGGAAGGAGCCCGTTTTCTGGAGAAACCTCAGGGAGGTAAAGGGATTCTGTTAGGAGGAGTACCGGGAGTAAAACCAGCTAAAGTATTAGTATTAGGCGGTGGTATAGTTGGTTATCATGCAGCATTGATGGCTGCCGGACTGGGAGCGGATGTAACCATTACAGATATTTCCCTACCCCGGTTACGTTATTTGAGTGAAGTCATGCCTGCCAATGTAAAGACACTTTATTCTTCTACTTATAATATTGAACAGGAATTAACTACTACTGATCTGGTAATCGGAGCTGTATTGATTCCGGGAGCGAAAGCGCCTCATCTGATCAACCGCCAGATGTTATCCTTGATGAAAAAAGGTAGTGTTCTGGTAGATGTCGCTATTGATCAGGGCGGTTGTTTTGAAACCTCTCATCCGACAACGCATGCTGACCCGGTATATGAAGTAGATGGGATTGTTCACTATTGTGTTGCAAATATCCCGGGGGCTGTACCCCAAACATCTACTTTGGCGTTGACCAATGCGACTTTTCCCTATGTAATGGCATTGGCTGATTTGGGTTGGGCAGAGGCTTGCCGGAAAGATTCCGGACTGGCTGAAGGATTGAATATAATTGATGGGAAGATTGTCTATAAAGCAGTGGCGGAGGCATTTGATCTGCCGTATGAAAAATATACTGTCTGATAAATTTCTAATAATGATAAACCCCGGTAGCATACATGTTACCGGGGTTTTTATTTGAAGTAAAATAGAAAGATCTGTTAATTGAAAATGTACCGGACAATGTCATTTCCATTAGCATATAAAAGGAGTGCTAACAGGAAGAACATACCAGTGATCTGGGCATACTCCAGGAATTTATCACTGGGTTTACGCCGTGCAATCACTTCATAGAGCAGGAACATCACATGCCCACCATCCAGGGCCGGAATAGGCAGAATATTCATAAATGCAAGCATAATAGACAGGAAAGCTGTTTGCATCCAGAAAGTACGCCAATGCCATACGTCCGGAAATAAACGGCCGATAGAGCCGAATCCTCCCAGACTTTTAGCACCTTCTTTGGTAAATACAAATTTCATATCGCTGATATATCCTTTAAGAGTGTTTACTCCTAAAACTGCTCCTGCAGGGATTGATTCAAAGAAAGAGTAGGTGCGGGTTACCGTAGGGTAAATTCTCATATAGGTAGGGGTAGAAACTCCTAATTTACTATCTTCATTTGTTGTAAGAGCCAGTTCTACAAGAGAAGAGCCACGTTTTACACCCAACTGAAAAGTAGTATTAGGTTTCCCATAAATTTGCTCAACAACATCGTCATAGGTGGCAGTTGGAATCTCATTGACAGCCACAATAGTATCTCCTGTCTGAAGGCCTGCCTGCTGGGCGGGACTATCCGGCATTACTTCATCTATAATCATCGGATAACGATAGGAGGCAAATCCTTTTTTATCCTTCATTAAGCGTTGCATCATATCAGTAGGGATCGCGATGGCTGTTTCAATACCGTCACGGAGAACAGTAACCTGTTGTGCATTTACTACCTGGCGAAGGGCTGTTTCATTGAACCGTTCAAACGGAACACCGTCTGCCGCTAATAAAATATCTCCATCCCGGAATCCCACATTGTGGAAAGTTTCACTATAATCCATTCCCATCGTAGCATTCTGGGGAGGCAAATAAGTATCTCCCCACTTAAAAAGAACCATAGCGTAGATAAACAGAGCCAACAGGAAATTAAAGAATACGCCCCCGATCATAATCATTAGCCGCTGTCCGGCTGGTTTGGAACGGAACTCATACGGTTTTGGGGGGAGTGCCATTTGTTCTTTATCCATACTTTCGTCGATCATCCCGGATATTTTGCAATAGCCTCCCAGAGGTAACCAACCAATCCCATATTCAGTATCACTATTTTTAGGTTTAAATTTGAAAAGGGCAAACCAAGGGTCAAAAAAGAGATAGAACTTTTCCACTCTTACTTTGAAAATACGGGCAAAAAAGAAATGCCCGAATTCATGGATAGCCACTAATATAGATAAACTCATCAGGAGTTGTAATGCCTTGATTAAAAATGTTTCCATCTAATATCTGTTTATTTAAATTATCTTTTTAAGTAAGTCTTCTGCTATTCTGCGGGCTTCGGTATCAGTTGCCACATAATCGTCATAGGTGGGATTGCTTATAAAAGTAGCACTTTGCATAGTTTGCTCAATAATGTCACTCATCTGAAGGAATCCGGTTTCGTCACGTAGAAAAGCGGCGACAACTATTTCGTTGGCAGCATTCAGTATACAAGGCATATTTCCTCCCTGGCGAATTGCTTCAAAGGCAAATGCGAGATTCCGGAAACGGTTGGTGTCCGGTTGCTCGAAAGTCAGAGAAGAACAGGCTTTAAAATCGAGCCGGCTGTCCATACTTTTCAGACGTTTCGGATAAGAAAAAGCATACCGGATAGGTAGTTTCATATCAGGTACGCCTAATTGTGCCATAACAGCACCGTCTTCAAACTGTACCATGGAATGGATGATAGACTGCGGGTGTACTAATACCTCAATCTGATCAGGTGAAAGTCCAAAAAGCCATTTGGCTTCAATCATTTCAAAACCTTTATTCATCATACTGGCAGAGTCAATAGTTACCTTTGCACCCATATTCCAATTGGGGTGTCTAAGTGCTTCGGCTTTTGTGACGGTTGCCAATTGTTCTATACTCTTAGTGCGGAACGGACCACCGGAAGCGGTAAGAAATATCTTTTCTACCTGGTTTTCCCATTCTCCGGACAGGCACTGGAAAATAGCAGAATGTTCCGAGTCAACGGGAAGGACTGCTACTTTATGCTCGACAGCTAATGAGGTGATTAGTTCACCGGCAACTACCAGTGTTTCTTTGTTGGCAAGGGCAATGGCTTTACCTGCTTTAATAGCTGAAATGGTCGGTTGAAGCCCGGAATAACCAACCATGGCTGTCAGCACCATATCAATCGGTTCCATCTGGACCATCTGGGCAATGGCATTTGCTCCTGCCCAAACTTTGATGGGAAGATCTTCCAGAGCTTCTTTTAATTCAGGATATTTAGTCTCATTGGCAATGACCACAACTTCAGGCATAAATTTGCGTGCCTGGTTAATCAGGAGGTCTACCTGATTATTAGCAGTCAGGGCATAGACCTCGAATAGACCGGAGTGTTCGCTGACCACTTCGAGAGCCTGTGTACCAATAGAACCGGTTGAACCTAATATGGCTAATCTTCGTTTCATGGATCATTAAAATACTATATAATCTTCCGGGTTGACTGCGGTACCCCTGTACCAGAGTTCAAAATGGAGGTGAGGACCTGTGGTTTGATTCCCGGTATTACCCACCAGGGCAATCACTTCACCTGCGGTCACAGTTTCTCCCGTCCGTTTTAATAATAGTTCGTTGTGTTTATAAATGGAAAGGAAACCATTCCTGTGTTGTATATGAATGATATTCCCGTCGTTTATTTCGTAACCGGTATAGATTACAGTCCCATCCATCACAGCCAGAATACTCTCTTTAGGAGCAGTAACAATATCTATCCCAAAATGATTGTTCTGAGGTTCAAAAGGAGAGGAAATGATTCCATTAGCCGGTTTAAACAGGAAAATAACATCTGCGGGAGGCTGATTAGGGTTGAGCACAGTCAAATTGTATCTCTCCTCTTCTTCAAAGTTTCTTACAAAGTCGAGTTCCTGGTCACTGCGGGGAATCTCGTAATTTTCGCTATTATAATAGGCGACAGAATCAATAGGAGAGATCGAATCAATCTCCATCGTACCTAACAAAATGGCCGATACATTTTCAAGGTAAAAAGATTGTTGTGCAATTACCTGTTCAAGTGAATCGGCTCTCAGCGCATTCCCTACGATAGCACGTCTAACTTCTACATCTAAATAGCCGGGCAGGTAGTTACGAATAGGAGTTGTGATAATGATCACAGAAGTCAACAGGACAAGGAAAAAGGCAAATATCCCCAGAATAAGAAAAGCTGATAACTGGGAGAGACGGAAAGACCATACCTCTTCCAACGTATTTTCATTGAAAAAGGACAGTTTATATTTTAACCGGATACGGTGCCAGAATGATTTCTTATGTCTTTGTTTTTTCTCTGCCATTCCTGTTTATTATAAATCAAGCAACCCTTCCGGAAGCCGGACTGTCACTTCTTTAGCTGCATGGTCTGCGGAAACAATGATCTCTTCTACTGCAGGTATTAATAATTCGTTTCCCTTGTAATTTACTTTAAACAGAATGTTCCGGGTAGATTCATCTACTCCGGTAATAGACCCCAGGACGCCTGCCTGTTCGTCAGTTACCTGATAACCAATGAAACTATCCCAGGTAATATTACCGATCAGATCCTCTTCTTCAGGCATCGCTTCCAGAGGATAAAATACCTCTTTGTTGATAAATTGCCGGGCGACATCTTCAGAATCAATCCGCTCCATTTTTACCAATATTACCGAATCAGTTTTATAACGGTACTCTTCAATAAAGAAGGGAACCAATATGCCATTCATCTCACATACCAGATAGGGGTCATCGGTATCATCGAACACATCACATTGTGTTACCAGTCCGATTTCACCTTTGGTACCATGAGGTTTCGTGAATTGTCCTATTTTAAATACATCTTCCTGCCGGATCATATCCTGTTTGTTATGGTTTACGGGTAATATGAGCACCTAATTGGTTGAGTCGTACATCAATATTCTCGTATCCCCGGTCAATCTGATCAATATTGTGGATGACACTGATGCCTTTTGCACTCAATGCTGCAATTAATAATGCAATCCCGGCACGGATATCTGGAGAGACCAAATCAGATGCTTTTAACGGTAAACGATTTGCGAGTCCGATGACGGTTGCCCGGTGAGGATCACAAAGAATAATCTGTGCACCCATCTCTATGAGTTTGTCTACAAAGAACAGACGGCTCTCAAACATTTTTTGGTGGATCAGGACACTTCCTTTTGCCTGTGTAGCTACTACCAGGAACACACTGAGCAGGTCAGGAGTAAGTCCCGGCCATGGGGCGTCGGAAATCGTCATGATCGAGCCGTCAATAAAACTTTCTATTTCGTAACTATCATGAGTCGGTATATGGATATCATCCCCGTTTTTTTCGACAGTAATCCCTAACCGGCGGAATGCGTCCGGAATAATCCCTAACTGATCATAACAAGTGTTCCGGATTGTGATGTCTGAACCTGTCATTGCTGCCATACCGATAAAGCTACCCACTTCGATCATATCCGGCAGAATCGTGTGAATGGTACCGCATAAGGAACTTACACCTTCAATCGTTAACAGGTTGGAGCCGATTCCGAAAATACGCGCTCCCATGCTTTTTAA
Organism: Tannerellaceae bacterium; assembly: GCA_021201565.1. Lineage (GTDB taxonomy): Bacteria > Bacteroidota > Bacteroidia > Bacteroidales > Tannerellaceae > UBA4116. Next base: position 2,682 of record JAJQES010000466.1, on the reverse strand, counting down.
CATGTGGGAAAGTTGCTGCACATACGGTTCACAAGCGGCATTGTAGATCGTAGTAATTCCTTTAGCCATTACGGCTGCCATTAGGATATTGGCCGTTCCGGTTACGGAAGCTTCATCCAATAGCATATACGTACCGGTTAATTCTTCGGCTTCAATCTCATAAAGATGACGGGTGGCATCATACTCAAATTTAGCTCCCAGTTTCTGAATTCCCAGAAAGTGAGTGTCCAGCCGCCGCCGCCCGATTTTGTCTCCTCCCGGTTTCGGAAAAAGAGCTTTGCCAAAACGGGCTACAAGTGGACCTACAATCATTACAGAACCGCGCAAAGAGGCACTTCTTTTCCGGAAATCATGGCTGTAAATATATTCCAGGTTGACTTTATCGGCCTGAAAAGTATAGGAGCCCGGCGCTATACAGTTGATCTGTACATTCATATCAGCCAATAACTCCATCAGATTTTTTACATCCAGTATGTCCGGGATATTATGGATTGTTACTTTTTCGTCGGTCAGTAAAACGGCACAAATTACCTGTAAAGCCTCGTTTTTGGCTCCCTGAGGTGTAATTTCACCCGCTAATTTGTAACCTCCTTCAATAATCAATGAACCCATATTTGTTTACCGGCCTTTGCGGGAGTAATTTTTCTTATTGTTATTGGTATTATTGTTGGTATTATTACGCGCCAGAATATCTTTACTTTCTGTCAGTTTATATTCCTCTTCATTCAATACAATAGCTCCCTGGGATAATTCATCCAGATCTTTGAATATTTTACGGTCATCAACCGATTCTTTATTCCAGGTGAGGAAAGATTTCTTCATCTGGTTAGCCAATAATCTGATCAATTGATCTTTCTCTTCACCCGCCTCCATGTCATTCGCTTTTTTTATCATTAATTCAAGCGTTTTACCATAATGACGGTAACGTATCCGGCTATTGTTATAAGGCAGGCGCGGCGGACGGGCATACAGATTTTCTTTCCTGATGATCTCGTAGGGATAGTCAATGTCCAGTTTAAAGTCTGCCATAATCGCAAGATGATCCCACAGAATATGTTTAAAATCATTCACATCACGTAAGTGGGGAAACAGATTTCCCATTATATTAATAATGGTATTAGCGCATCTTTTACGCTCTTCTCTATCTTCTATAGTGATACAATAATCCACCATATTCTGGATATTGCGGCCATATTCCGGTAAAGCTAATTTTTTAAGTTCTGTATTATATTCCATTACAAATTTTTTATCGCACAAATATAAGGAAAAAATCCCGAATAATCTTAGTTCAGATCAATCACACCATACTTCGGTGGAAGGATATATATAATAATCGTACATTTGTCTGATTTGTTCAGGCAAAACACGTTCTAATGAAAGAGGAGGGAGATCATCTACCGGAAAAAATCCTTTGTCAAGGATGTCAAACGCTTCATTAAAACTCCCTTCTATAATCCGGCAAAGAATAAAATACTTATAGACATACCAGGGAATTACCGGATGCGGGTGACGGCGGTGGTCCATGACTGCTAATAACCGTTGGGCTTCTACTTTAAGTCCGGTTTCTTCCCAAACCTCTTTGACTGCGATCTCTTTGGGGGTATATCCTACGTCGGCCCACCCACCAGGTAAGGACCAGAGTCCATCTGCTTTTTCACGGACCAGAAGGATCTCGTTTTTTTCATTGAATACCACGGCTCGTATATCCGTTTTAGGAGTCACATACTCTTTCCGGGGTTCGTAACATTGTTGAATAACCGGAATCTCCGTCCCGGTAGCCAAAGAAGCCAGTTGATCACTTAAGGAAATAAGTTCATGATACCGGTCCGTATCATATTCACTAAGCGAATAGGTGAGGCCGTTTTGGGAGAGCGCGCGTATTTGTTGTGCGATAATAGCCAACTCTTTGTTAATGTCGTTCATACGTTTTTTGTTATCTTACAAAGATAAAATCTATTCCGGAAGGGGAGAAACTCTTTTATAAAATATTTAAGACTATAAGAAACAAATAGAGAAAAGTTTTGTTTTTTAATAAACATCTTAATAAAAAATAATCGTATGATTTTAAGTAGAAATTTGTCCAATGCTTTGAATGATCTGATTAAATCGGAAATGTGGTCCTCTAACCTCTATATGTCTATGGCTGTCCATTTCACTATAATAGGAATGGAAAAATGTGCTGCCTGGATGAGAGAAAAACAGATTGAAGAGTTGGAGCATGCTTATCAGTTGATGGAATATTCGGTCCGGAATGGAGGCCAGGTTGTAATTGATGTCATAAACGCAGTTCCTACCGGTTACGGTACTCCTAAAGAGGTATTTGAACATGCTGTTAAGCATGAAGAAGAACAGGTTAAATTGATCCGGAAGATGGCGGATGTGGCAGCTTCTGAAAATGATATGGTAACAAAAGAATTTCTTGAAAACTTTGCCCATACCCAGGTCGCAGTATCAGCGAAATCAGTAATGGAAAAGTTTAAAGAGTGTAGCGGAGAATCTCTTGATACAATTGATGGTCAGGTAGAGAAAAAATAATCAGTACCAGATTTATACGAAAAAGAGGATATGCCGGACCGGTATATCCTCTTTTTGTTTTCTGCCACTAATCTTTGCTATCTGGAAAGCACCATTTTGCCATCCCCTTGTCACTACAGTGTCATGCGCATGACACTGTAGTGACAA
>JAJQES010000486.1 GCA_021201565.1 Tannerellaceae bacterium | reverse complement strand
TTGAACGGTTTCCGGCAGGTACCATATCAAAGGCAACCGGGAACATATTGGCATTTAAAGACGCATGGGTAGTGGTATCACCATCTACATAATATCCTTGTTTATTCAGGAAGGTTTTATTGAATCGGGGCAGGAACCGGGCGGCTTCTTTGCTAAACCGGGCGGCATCCTCCGGCAAATCAAGTACCTGTGCAATCCGGGCCATTAATTTGAGCGTTTCATAATGATAGGCATTGGTGACAGCGTTGTAATCGGTAAAGACAAATCCGTCTGCTTCGCCCCCTTCCTGTTTGTTAAGTCCCAGAATCCCGGTATGTGGCCAGTCCACAATATCACGTATTTGTCCGTCAAACCGCAGGGCGGCCAGTAGTTCAGGAGTAATCAACCCGGTTGTTGTACTAATCAGGCCATTTTTCTCCCGTAATTCCAGGAGGGTTCTGGTTTGCAGGATCTCATAATTTGCTTTTAATGAACGACTGTCGCCGGTATACAGGTAGTCATTCCAGGCAATCAGAACGGCCTGCAGGATCCATTCGGTTGGCCAGGTGGGATAATCCAGCAGGTATTCGTATGAACGCCGGGCCATGGAGTATTCACGGTCTACCCCATAATGGCAGAGCTGGTTGATCAGTGCATCGGCTTCGTAAGGAATCCGTTCCCGGTCACCATCAATGTAAATACCCAACGCAGAAGTTGCTTTAATGGAATATTTGCAAAGCTCCCAGATCTGGTTTAGCGTATCATTACTGCATTGGAAGAAGGAGGCGGATTCGTCAAATGGATAGGATACGGCTTCCCGCAGGATGTCGGATGTACTGACCGTTTTTTCGTACCCTTCGATTTCGCAGTACCTGAAAGGCAGCACCTCCCCGATATAATCAGGAATATGTACAGCTACCGGCCGGGTATTCAACCGGTCTTTCCTGATCTTTATACGATAGGTATGGGTTCCTTTCATCAGAGCTACGGGATAGCGGTGGTAACGTATGGTTCCACCCGGCTTTCTGTTTATTCTTCCTTCCGCTATACATTCTCCCAGATGAATCACGACCGTATCTTTACCGGTTTCGGAAGTAAGATTTACGACTAACTGTCCGAAAGCGGCTTTCCCGAAATCGACCCATATTGTGTTTCTATCCGGTCTATGGATTTGTACAGGATGTTCCATCTCCTTGACCTGCGGATAAAAAGCAATATCATAGTTCTTCATTGTTCCGGCTGTCCGGAACGCTTTTATATCTGACCAGTCACTTTCACCACCGGTATTTGTAACGGTTTTTACCCGCCAGAAATAATTTCTTTCCGGTTGAAGAGGTGTGCCTTCGTACAACACAGAGGTGGAGGTATTACCGGCGATCATTCCACTATCCCAGATGGTTCCTTCTCCCAGGGCGGCCTGTTCCGGAGTATCTGCTACAATGATACGGTAACCGGTCTGAACCGTTCCGTTTATATCGCCCGGTACGACCCAGCTGAATGAGGGATAAGCGGAGCCGATCTTCACATACTGAAGATGTTCTATGGCGTCTTCTGTTTTCCAGACCGGAACATTGGAAACATAGCCGTTGTGCCATGTATAATCTGTATGCTCCACCAGATCCGTTAACAACCCGTATGGTTTGTTGTCTGTGGCCGAAAGCGGATAGCTGGCAGCTAAGATGATGAGAGCTATAATTGATTTGATTAATTTCATAGGTGTAAACTATTTAATGATTTCTATTCTTTCAGTTTCTTATTTATGGCATAGGTGCCAGCCCTTCCCATTTTACATTCCAAGTTCCATCATCCGGGAAACCGGGGTTCGGGATTTCACATCCGTCCCAGCCGGCACACATCAGGGCAATGGCTGTTAGTAATCCTCCGTTACCCGGCAGGTAGATCCGTAACTGTTCATTCTGGTAATTATGCCCGTTTGGTAAATAGGTGTTGGTGGTCTTGTCCATTAATAAAGCATTTACCGCTTTTTCCGGTTTACCCATCCGTGCCGCATTCATCGCCACTATCGGATAGTCCCATCCCCAGGTATGGTCCCAGTTCCAGTTCAGCCAGATCCAGTGGAGCGTGTTCCGCATGATTTCCTGGTCAAAAAGTCCGGAATCCGGTAAAATACCATAGGCACCCAATACGGCCATGTGGTCGGAGGTAAAGCGGACATTCTGATAGGTGTCCGGTGCCGATTCAGCTGCCAGATAGAGTCCGTCTTTCTCTGCCAGCGGGGATAATTTCCGGATCAGTATGTCCCACTCTTCTTTCCGGGGTTCGCCGGCCCGTTCCCGCCACTCCTGTGCCAGCTTCATACCATATTGCCAGTAGGCCAGTTCAAAGGGCGGATTTATGGTCTCCTGAGGTCTCATGGTTTCCTGTGCCGGGATCAGTCCCTTTAACAGATACCGGCCGGCAGATTCGTCATACACCGCAAAAGAATACATAAAAGCGGCTGTCTCCTGAATTAAATCGTAATACGTCTCTATCAGTTCCGGAGATGGATTTGCCCGGTAAAGGAGTTCTGCCATATAGATGATATGAGGTTGTTGCCATATCAGGAAGGGTCCTACGGACGAAGGAGATTCGAGTCCGGAGGGATCAGTCATTTTCATCCACCTGATCCCGTCATATCCCTGCCGGCTGGCTGTTTCTTTTGCTGCCGGAGAGACGGTGTGATACCAGCGAAGCGTTTTTTCCAGTAGACCGGGACGTCCCCATAACGCAAATTGCACCTGATGCCACCAGATCATTTCCAGATGAAATTTACCATACCATGAATTATAGGTCAGTCCCGTTTCCTGTGGAGGAGTAGAGCCTGCAGACTGGATAGCCAGCAGGTATTGGGATAAGACGACCCGGCGTTCAAGCTCAGCAGCCCGCGGATCCGTACAGGCTGAGAAGTCTACCGCTCCCCCTGTTTTCCAGAACAACTGCCAGTGCTCAGCGGCTACCGTTTTTATATGTTCAAAGGTCTCATTTGTTTCCCGGGAAAGATCGGGACTAAAGGTACAATGGAAGGAGAGCACATTTCCCGTAGCGGCTAATACATAGTAATTCCGTTCTTTCTCAAACAGGTCTGCTTCTTCTTCCCATTCGATTTTTACGTAATACACTGTTGCGTCTATTTCCCGTTTCAGGATGGCTGACTGATGGGTGCGGCTAACCAGCGTAGTGGTATGTTTGTCATTTTTTGTCCAGTCGCATCCATAATCTCCAAATTCCCCGGTGGGATAGGCAAAATGGAATTTAACGGCCGGTTTCACTCCGGAGGTGATCCGGGCCCCTACTCCATCTTCATACGGATGGCCGATCGTCTGTACCTCCACTGCATGCTCTTCGAGTGTAAAACGGCTATGGATACTACCTTTCCACATATCCAATTCCTGCCGGATCTCTTTTATACCGGACAAGTCTATATGTTTCTCTACTTCCAGGCCGATAATACCCAGATGCAACCGGTGCGGATTGGCACGAAACCAGTTGTACGCCTCCCGGTCACGCTGGCCGCCTCCTCTATCAACCGGGTAGGTTTCAGGGGTTCCTTTGCCAAAGTCAAACTCTTTTAATGTTTCCTCGTATTTGAAGTTTTCATCATTGGGAAAACTATGCCATCCCCATTGGGATTGTGTACCTAACGGAACACCTTGTTCATAAGCGTCCGGGAAGGTTTGCAGACCGGTTATATCCACCGTAAAAGCAAATTCACCGTTGCCCACGGAAAGCGAACTTAAAGGATCCGGCGAGGTGAGCCGGGGATTGTGCCTCTTTACCAATGCTTCGCGGTCAATGGGTGTGTCTCTACCGGCAGAACAAGCCAGCAAGCTGATAAGACTGAATAGAAACAGGCTCTTTTTTAGTTTCATGGTATTAAAGATTATTTTCAACAGACTTAAAAAAATCCTCTTTTCTTTTTCCAAAGATAAGAAAAGAGGATTCTGTATTTAATAAAAATGATCTTTTATTATCTCCAACCTGGGTTTTGTTCCATAATTACATCTTTATTGGTGTCGATGATGGTTTGTGGAATAGGCCATAGGTTGAAAGTACCGGATAAGGAGACTCTCGGTTCGTCCCAGTAAGCATATTTTTTGATCCGGTCGGTAGCTACGGTTCCTCCCATGCGCAGGAGGGTATTCCAGCGGCGTTCTTCATACACGAGTTCACGGGCCCGCTCATCGAGGATCAGGTCAATACTGACATCAGAGGCCTGTACCATGTAGCCGCATTGAGCCCGGGCACGCAACAGATTGATGTCAGCAGCAGCTCCGGCTTTGTTATCCATACGCATTTTGGCTTCTGCACGCAGGAGGATCGTTTCCGGTAACCGGATGAGGTATTCGTCACGATACAGATTACTCCGGTTCTGTCCGTCGGACAGTCCGGTGTATTTATCAGTCGCTATCTTGCAGGAAACAGGATAACACTGGGTGATCGCCGCATCCATTACATCCTGGGGTTGTCCCTCCTTGTAAATCACCTCCCAGGGAAGTGCTTTTCCAAAGTATTCGGATGATTCCACATTGCCGAGGAAAGTGCGGCGGAGTACAGCTTCGGAATTACGCATATCATCTGCCCATTTTCCTTCATATATAATATCCCGGGTGTACATAGTAGGTGTCACCCGGCAGATGCCACGTCCACCTACATCCTCCATCGCTCCTGTGGTATGGGCGGAAAGAGGGTCACGGAAAACCGGTCCGTATATACGGGTATAAGGGAGCCTGGATGAGCCATCTTCTGTTTTATTGGCAATATAATCAATCTGGGCTACCCAGATGGCTTCCCGGTTGCCTTCCTGGTAATCCTGGTTTCCTTCCTGGAACAGGTCCCAATATACATTTCCTTCAACCGGATAGCCTGCGGCTGAATAAAGCCGTCCGGGTATCTGTCCGCTTTCCGCATCTGCATAATAATAGTCGGGATGCTCATCTTTACGGGTCCCGAACCGCTCAGTCATCAGCGAATAAACCGATCCGTCGATTAATTGATTGCCGTAAGTAACTGACTTTTCATACGCTGTTTTCGCTTCTGCGCTGTTTCCGGCCTCTTCTAAAGTAATTCCCTTATTCAGGTAAAGCAGGCACAGGTTGTGCTGGGCTGCCCCTCTGACCAACCGGCCGGCAACAGGAGTGGTTTCGGGCAGATCATTCAGGATCGCTTCCATTTCATCAATGGCGAATTGATAGGTCTCTATCCGTGTAGCCCGCTCAAAATCATAACGGGCAGTGGTAGAAATCTCTGTTACGATAGGCACACCTCCGTATAACTCACCTAAATTGCGGTATGCAAAAGCCCGGAAAAATCTGGCCTGGGCCACAACGTATGCTTTTGTTTCCTCAGAAGCCCACATAATATGCGATAAATCGGCTCCGTAAAGTGCCAGGTTAGCCTTGGAGATGAGTTGGTACCAGTGCGAAAAGTTATCATAAAAGGCAACAGCATCAGGGCTTAATATCCCATAATCGTTAAATGTATCTTCACGCCTGATAGTAGGTACGTCAAACATGTCCGTACCGTTATTTGCACCAAAAGCAAGCATGGCAGCTGTCTCTTCATTTACACAGAACATATTCCTTACATGCGAATAACAGGCGATAACAGCCTGGTCAACCTGTTCGGAAGTAGAAAAAACTTTATCAACGGTGTAAAAGGTTTCCGGGTTCTCTCTTAAAAAGGCTGCATCATCGCAACCGGTGATAAAAAGGACCAGAAGAAACCAGATACTGTTTTTTAAAAGGATCTTTTTCATATATAATGGTATTAATAAGATTAGAAACTAATGGTTGCACCCAATGAGAATGATGTTAATACCGGATAGGTATTATCACGTACCCGGGTTCCGACTTCCGGGTCACCTCCATCCCAGTTGGTGATGGTGAATAAATTTTTTGCTGTAACAAAAAGTTTCAGTTGTTGAATATTCATGGATTTTACCCAGGGTTCACGGAAGGTATATGACAGGGTAATATCCTGCAAACGAACGAATCCACGGTTTTGCAGTCCCTGGAAGCGTCCATCCCCCCAGAAAGTAGCTGCCGGATAGACATTACTTTTATTTTCGGGTGTCCACCAGGGAATATAGATCCCGTTTGTATTAAAACCTCCGCCACTGCTTACCATATATGCATTCTGATTCTCTTTCAGATAATAACCTCCGCCTCCGAATGTTCCCGTCAGCATAAAATAGAGATCCCAGTTTTTATAACTAACCGTATGACTCATATTGAGATAAAAGTTGGGACTCTGATAGCCCAGAATGGTACGGTCGGCCGGTGTGATCTCGCCATCCCCATCTAAGTCTTTGTATTTGGGAGTCCCGGGTTGCACACCATTTTTTTCCATATATTCCGTATCTGTTTCCTGTACGATCCCATCCTGTACATAGCCGTAAATAGCCCCCAATGGTTTACCGATAAACAGACTGTTTGCGATGTCGTCATCTTCTTTTCCGTCTCCGTCCAGATCTTCTCCATAGAGATGAACGAGTTTGTTACGGTTGAGCCAGAATGTAACGCCGGTTGTCCAACGCCAGTCGGCTGTCTCAATATTTACGCTACGCACATTTACCTCAATTCCTTTATTATCAATCTGACCCATAGAGGATTTAATGGTTTTAAAGCCGGTCATTACTGGTATGTTCCGTTTAAAGATCTGGTCTGTTGTTTTGGAATAATACATATCCACATCAACAAACAGACGATTTCTGAAGAGAGCTGATTCAAACCCACCGTTCCAGGACTGGGTAGCTTCCCATCCGAGATCCGCATTCCCTAACTCATCCATCTGTAATCCATACAATATATCACTGCTATTACCAAATTGATACCTGGTCCCGCCTGAGGCTCCGTTCTTAACAGTGGAAAGAGTTCCATAAGGATCTAAACCCTGGTTTCCATTTTTCCCCCAGGAAAGTTTTATTTTCAGGTCATCCAGCCAGGTGGCAGATTCCATAAACGTTTCATTGGAGATTCGCCAGGCTCCTCCAAAAGCGAGAAAGTTACCCCATTTATGGTTTGCACCAAATACTGAAGCACCATCCCGGCGGAAAGAAGCGGTCAGGAAATAGCGGTCATCAAACGAATAGGAAGCCCGTGCCAGATATCCGATATTGGAACGCCGGTTGCGTGTATTTTCTACTTTTTGTACCTTACCTTTGGGAAGTCCATAGTAGCCCAGCAGGGTGTTACCGTTTTCGGAATAATCGCTACTGGTGGATTTAAGGACTTCGTAATCACGCCGGTCCCGGGTGGACACTGCGGTCAGGTCAATGGAATGCCGTCCGAATGTATTTGAGTAGGTAAGAATATTATCTACCACCCAACTGGAAGTCGTTTGGGTTTCTATGGAACCATTCGCATTAGACAATAAATTCTGGAGAGCTTCAGGGGAATAACGGGTTTCATCGTCATACGCTCCTTCACGGATAAAATAGCCTTCATGGTAGAAGTTTGAGATCCGCCGTTTGGTTGAATTTAAAGCATAATTAAAACGGTAGCTCAATCCTTTTACCCAGGGTAAAGAGACAACGGCGTAAGCATTCAGGCGGTAATTATCCCGTATATCTGCATGATCACGTGTACCGCTTGAGGATTCCCATAACGGATTGATACCGGATTGGGTGAAGGGATACCTTTCCAATAATTTGTTTTCTTCGTCTCTGTACAGAACACCATAAGGAGACATATCGATGGCCCGCCACAAGTCAGCACTCACACCTGAATAATCCCTTCTTGTATAGGCTGCATCGGCCCCGATCTGTAACCAGCCGGTAATGTCAGTATTGATTTTTCCCAGGATGGAGATACGGTCAAAACGGTCTCCCACCACGACTCCTTTATTTTCGGAATAAGCTGTAGAGAGATAGTAGTTCATCTTCTCGCCTGCTCCTGAAACAGATAACTGGTAATCCTGTATAAAACCTGTACGGGTAGACTCATCGAGCCAGTCTATTTCCCGGCCGGCCTCCATATTGGCTACTTCCTGCGGTTTCATCCAGCTCAGGTCCGTACTGCTGTTGCGTGCCATCACAGATTCAAGCCATTGTTCCCCATTCATTAATTTAGGCCGGTTCCACCAGCTTTGCACACTTCCGGATGCATTCAGCGTAATGACCGGCTTACCGGTTTTCCCCCGTTTGGTAGTGATCATAATTACTCCATTGGCAGAACGTGATCCATAAGCCGCCGCTGAAGTTGCATCTTTGAGAATGTCAAAGGAAGCAATATCATTGGGATTGATATCACCCAGCCCTCCCATGTAGATCACGCCGTCCACTACAATCAACGGATCGTTGGAACCGGAAATAGACTTTTGGCCACGTAACTGCATGGAGGGATCCCCACCGGCTGTATTGGTGGCACCGATATTCAAACCGGGAATATTCCCTTTGATGGCTTCTAATGCATTCAGATTAGATGCCAGGGCAACAGGCGAGTTTTCCATACGTAAAGAAGAGACAGAGCCGGTGAAGTCTTTTCTTTTTGTGACTCCATATCCAATGACGATCACTTCATCCAATGCCTGTGAATCTTCGTCCAGCTGAACATCCACCCGCAGCCGGTTTGCCACATTGATCTCCCGGGTGATATACCCAATGTACGAGATCTGTAACACAGCATTTCCGGGAACGGACAATGAATACTCCCCGTCAATATTTGTGATTACCCCATTCAATGTTCCTTTTTCGATAATATTCGCTCCAATGACAGGTTCGCCAAATTCATCTACTACTGTACCGGAAACCAGTTGCCGGGCTTGTGCGGCTCCGGAAGGTTGCCGGAGAATAAGGGCTATCTGGCGGTTGGTAATATTAAATGTCAGGTCAGTCGTTTTAAGCAATTGGCTGATTGCTTCTTCAACCGGCAGGTCATTCGCCTGCAGGCTAACCCGTTGTTCGAGATTGGTCTTATTCACATCGTAGAAAAAAGTGTAACTACTGGCCGCTTCGATTTTTTTAATTGCTTCCGATAAAGGTGTATTGGAGAGTGAAATCGTAAGTTTACCGGGATCATCCGCGGCCTGTATAGGCAAAGTAAAAAGA
>JAJQES010000308.1 GCA_021201565.1 Tannerellaceae bacterium | reverse complement strand
AAATATCACTATTTTACGCTTAGTCCTTACACTAATAAAGTTGTTTTTTTATTAGAAGGAGAATGCTTTATCAATAATAATGGGGTTGATCAATATGTACTTCATGCAGGATCCGGCGTTTTTTTTCCGATTGGAGCAACTCCCGGTATCAAAGCGTTGTCCCAAATCCAGATTATAACCATCCATCTGGAACCTTTCATCAACTTCCGGGAAGGCTATTCTATCGAATCGCTACACACACAAACGAATGCCCCTACGGAATCAGGTAAACAACTACCCATCGCTTCCGGGATTCAACACTATATTAAGACCATCATTTCCTATCATCAGAATAAACTTCTCTCACCGGAATTACAAAAAATTAAAATCCTGGAATTTCTTTTCATACTACCTTTATATTATGATAAAGCGACCCTGTCCGGTTTTTTTAGTCCGATCGTAACAAACGATACCTCCTTTGCCATATTTATACATAAAAACTGGCACAAAGCCAAAAACTCTAAAGAACTGGCTGCTTTATCTTCCTATAGTGAAACCAGTTTTAATAAAAAATTTAAAGCGACCTTTAATACAACTCCTTACAAATGGCTTAATAAGAAACGGGCCTCCCTTATTTATCATGAACTGGTGGTAGGAAAAAAAACGATCAAACAAATCTCCGATGAATATGGATTCAATACTTTACAGCAGTTTAACAGCTATTGCAAATTAAATTTCTCCTATCCTCCTGTACAGATAAGAAAGCAAAAACATCTGAATAAAAATTCTCCTGAATCAACTTTATAAAAACAGTAATACTTTAAAATTCGACAAAAATCGTTAACTAACACCACTTTTATATCCTTTACTTTTACCTCCAGATTAAAATGATAAGTAGCTCTAACTAACTTAATACATCTGTCCTGTAATTTCAGATTACAGAATAATAAAATGAAAAAGAAAAATAAACTCAGATTATCCCTGTGGTTTTTCTGTGTATGCCTGCTGTATATATTATTTAATCCGGAGCTAAAGGCACAAACAATAGGGATAAAAAATAATATTTTGTATGATGCGATGCTCAGTCCGAATCTTGGAGTTGAGATAGCTATAAGTCAAAAAGTAACAGTTGATCTGATAGGTAGTTATAATCCTTTTACCTTAAAAGATGGGAAGAAGTTCAAACACTGGCTGATCCAGCCGGAAGTCCGCTATTGGTTTTGTGAACGTTTTAACGGTTTTTTCATTGGCGGACATCTTCACGGAGGACAATACAATTTTGCAAAATTACACCTGCCGTTTGGGATACGCTCCCAGTTAAAAACGAACCGGTATGAAGGCCACTATTATGGGGCAGGAATAAGCGGAGGATACCAATGGATGCTGGGCAGAAGATGGAATCTGGAAGCCAGCCTGGGACTTGGCTACGCAAGATTCCATTATCATAAATATGATTGTACGGATTGCGGTCCCCGGACAGGCCATGGGAATCACAACTACTTCGGGCCGACAAAAGCCACCATTTCAATAATTTACATGTTAAGATAATTAATTATTGATGATAATGAAAAATATATATCCGCTTATACTAATCCTCCTGTTTTCCTGTACACTCTTAAAAGGACAAGGTGCCTATAAAGGGACCATCAGGGTGGAGCTGGAAGAGGTTGACAGACCGGAAAAAGACATACGTTTTAAAGTAAATATCCTGTTTGACGAATTAATCCTCAGTTCACAGAATCTGCTGGAAATCACGCCTGTATGGATGACACAGGATAGTATGATACAAAACTATTTGCCGCCTGTTGTGATTACCGGTAAAAAACGTCATACCGCCCTGGACAGAGCGATGCTGTTTGACGGATTTACGTTCAATGAAGAACCGGATACGATCCTGATCCGGAAAAACGGAATCGCACAATCGGTATCTTTTGTTATGCAGGTTCCTTATGAGCAATGGATGAGTGAGTCTATCATTCAGTTTAACGAAACGGTCATCGGTTGTGCAAATTGCCTGCCTGAAATTCCCAATCCCTTTCAACAGGTACAACTCCCCAAATATGCAGTAAAAAGTTATACCTATTACGTGGTTTATATTATCCCGGAACCGGAGCCTGTCAAACAAAGAGAAAGCACCTATTCGGCGCATATAAATTATGAAGTAAATAAGTATAATCTGCTCAGAAATTACAGGAATAACAACGACATACTCAACCAGGTCGCCGCTATTATCAACGAGTTAAAAGAGGACCCCAATCTTACGATCAGTGAATTCAGGGTCACCGGATATGCATCTCCTGAAGGGAACTTCAACAGTAACCAGATTCTTTCTGAAAACCGGGCAAATGCTTTTCTTAGTTATCTGGACTCTCACTATGGGTTCGATACGGCGGTCATAACCGCTGTAGGAAAAGGGGAAGACTGGGACGGACTACGTAAAATGGTGGCTGAATCGTATATGGAAGACAGGGATAAAATCCTCGATCTCATTGATAATACACCCAATATCACAGAACGTAAAAATAAGTTAGCAGCCCTTTCAGGCGGAGTTACTTACCGGACGTTGCTCAGAGACTACTATCCTTTATTGCGAAGGAACGATTATACTGTTGCTTACAACGTACGTGCCTTTGATATTGAAGAAGCTAAGAAAATCATCCGTACGCAACCGGAATTGTTAAGCCTGAATGAAATGTACCTGGTAGCTGATACCTATGCACGGGATAGTGAAGAATACAAAGAAGTATTTAATATAGCTGCCACTTTATATCCGGATGAACCTCAAGTAAGACTGAATGCGGCTGCGTTCCATATTGAAAACGGGGAACTTGAGGAAGGGTTAAAATTACTGGAAGGTCTTGACATGCCTGAAGCATGGAACAATGCAGGAGTCGTATATGCCCGGACAGGAGATAAAGAAAAAGCAAAAGAGCTGTTCAAACAGGCTGCTGATGCCGGATTAGAGTACGGAATAAAAAATTATGAACAATTTTTAGATAACTAACAGAGAGCAATTATCATCTAATTTAAAACCATAAAAAAATTCAAAATGAAAAAGAATTGGATTAAAATTTTGGGATGTATAGCTATAAGTTTCGCTACTATCCTGACCTCCTGTAACAAGGACAACGATGTCGCAGAAGACAATGAACCGGACGTATCTGGTGAACCCATGATGTTTTCCGCCCTGATTAGTAATATTTCGGGGGATCTGACTTCCGATAAAGTGGGAGGCACAAGAGCTGCCGGTGATGATGAAGATAAGGTGACCGACATCCGGGTTGTTTTATTTGACACAGGTATTAACGGAGCGGTCAGATATAGCTGGGATATGGGGATTCAATATACCGGAAGCGGCTTTTTTGGTCCCGACGTAGCAGACAGTGATGTGGATAATTTCACAACTACTGCACGTCTGGTAGACAAACAAAACTACCACATGGTTGTGCTGGTCAATGCGTCCGATGAACTCAGAGAAGCTACTACAGTGGGAAAATCCAAAATTACTTTTGAAGCGATTCACGAATCCAATAATCTGAAAGCGTTAGTAGGACAGACAAGTGGTAGTGTCGTAGCAGCAAATACCAGCACATCCTACCGTCTTTTTATGACGAATGCGGATTCCTACATCTTTGTTGATGAAGATATTAATTTAAAACCAACCAAAGAAGAAGCAGAAGCTGCTCCGGTTACACTCAAAGTAGAAAGAGCTGTCGCTAAAGTAGTGGTACTTGATGCCCTGCCCAGTTCTCATCCGGACTATGATGTAGCCAGCTTAACCTGGAAATTAGATATTACGAATAAAAAAACGTACTGGATGAGAAAACCCGGTTATACCGCGGGTGGTGGAACAGAATCCGCATCTACCTCAGACTACAACCGGTATGCTGTAGACCCGAACTTTGAAGAATTTTCAGGTAAAGATATGACTGATCTGGCAGATGAGTTTAATTATATTACTAAAAGTGATATTCCAACGACTCAGACATGGCGAACCGGTTTCTGGGAATATGCTATGGAGAATACGATGGATGCTGAGGAACAAATGCAGGATGTGACTACCCGGGTGATTGTAAGTGCCAATTATGTGCCTTTAAAAGCTGATATTAAAGATGGAACGATTGCTCCCGGAGACAGCTATTATACCTATATGGGCTATTACATTTCACAAACGCAAATGACTGCTTATGAGGCCAGTCCATCAGCTATTCCTGAATACTATCCTTTATTACACAAAGCCATTGCGGATGCTAAAACTGCCGGAAACGCCCTTGACGGAAGCGACGACTCTTTTTCTGTCAGCGGTCTGAATTATTATAAAGGCGGTATTAGTTATTACAAAATATTGATACGTCACTTTGATAATTCACAGGTAACTGAATTGATGGGCTATGGCCGTTACGGAGTGGTTCGTAACAACTTATACCAGGTCTCTATTAATTCCTTTAGCGGTGCCGGAGAGGTTGATATTCCAGGCCCGGGCCCGGGTCCGGATGAAGATGAGGAAAACTGGATTTCCGCAGAAGTTGAAATCAAACCCTGGGTACCACGCACTCAAGATAACGATCTATAATTCAGAAGTAATTCCAGTATGAACAGTAAGGTATGCCGGGAATAAACTTACTTCCGGCATGCCTCAATCCTGAACAAAATGGTGATACGTAAAGTGATATACCGGTTTCTATTTCTGATAACAATGACCATTCTGGTATGTTCCTGTATTCAGGACAACCATCCACCCTGCCTATCCGGTGAAGGCGATGAAGAATATCCGGAAGAAGGAGGTTCATTGTTTTCAGTACGTATAAATACAGGATCAAAATCCACAAAAGCAACCGATCCCGGAACCGAAGGGGAACGAATCGTTACAGGTGTCCGCCTTGTCTTTTACAATACAGAAGGCATTGCCGTATATGCATGGGACCTGGATGCGAAAAATGTGGATGAGGATGACCTGGTTTATTTCCATGGTTCAGATGTGGCACACTATTCAAATACAAAAGAATCTTTTGTTTCTGTAGCCCGGAATATCAAGAGAGATAATTACAAACTACTGGTCATTCTTAACCCGAATGATGAGATCAAAGAGATCACCGAAAAAAATAATACGATCGACCGGCTCATGGAACCGGTGGAACTGGACTATACAAAGTTTTTTGAGTATCAGTATATCGCAGGGACCGAATCAAAAAAATTCATGATGTTGAACCATCAGGGATTGATTGATGTAGACGCGGATACTGATTTCTACGATACCAAACAATCTGCAGAAGCTAATCCGGTACCGGTTATTGTAGAACGTGTACTGGCTAAAATATCAGTTACAGGCAGCAATATCAAATTGCCGGAAGGTGTTACTTACCAGGCACAGATCCTATGGGATGTAGATCTGCGAAACAAAAAAACATACTGGCTGAGAGAAGCGGCCAGAAAAGCGGACGGCACAGAGGAACTATTCGGAGATACCGATTATGAGAATTGGTATGCCAAAGATCCTAATTTTAGTTCCTACAGCAGATTAACAGAGGAGGAGTTGGATAAAGAATTTATTTATGTAGATAACTACAGTGGCTTTTTTAATTCGCTGGGATTTGAATCTTTTGCTTTGGAAAATACGATGAGTGCAGAGGAGCAGACCATGAATGTAACAACCAGTATAGTGATCCGGCTTCAATATATTTTACCGGGATTAGACTGGCGACAGAGCCATTTCTTCCAATATAACGGAACCTCAATTCCGTATACCGTATTTTCTACTTATGTGCAGGATCTATCTTTAATCCCGGACAGTTTGAGTGAATTAAAAACCCTTATTCCTCAGATTATGTCCATAACAGGCTACGATCTGTCTTCTCCGGAGGATATTCCCAACTCTTTTTCTCTATATGGAGTTGATTTTTATAAAGGTGGAATGTGTTTTTACCGGGTACCCATCCGGCATTTCAATAACGCACAGGTGCCTGAACCCATGGGATACGGCCGGTATGGTCTTGTACGGAATAACACGTATACAATCAACATCACCGGTATAAATGGCCCCGGAATGGCTGTTTTAGGAAAACCAGCCAGGGAACTTAATGATAAAACGGAGTTAGTGAATGTTGAAATTACAACCAGGCCCTGGGATATGAAACCCGGTTTAGACTTTGAATTCTGATGAATATGGCGAATCGAAAAAATACACAGCTTTATATCTGCCTATCCGTGCTGCTACTCGTTACGGGGATGTTTTCGTGTGAAAAGAATCCCGGTGATATAGACGCTCAGGACAAGTATAAGGAGGTTCGGGTTAATCTTACTCCATCTATTCTATCGACCAGACAAATTAGTTATTCCGGTACAAAAGCAGGTGATGAGAATATATCATTTAGTGTAGGCAATGAATTAACACGGAGCAGTGAAGTCTCCGGAATAGAAGACCCTGTGATTGACAATCTGTGGGTTTTTCAGTTTGATGATCATCAGACATTGATCCGCAAAGCTTACCAGGAGAAAGATCCGGATGGAATGGCTTTCACTTTTGAGTTATATGAAAGTGATAATACAACTTTATTTTTCATTGCCAACCTACCCGAAACTGTTTCTATTGATCTGGAATTATACAGTGCGACTATCAGAGATCTTCAAAATCTTTATTTTCATTTTACAGAGGAAGAATCCTATGATATACCCCCCTTAACAGGTCAATACGAAGGTAAAATAAAGGAAAACACTTATTTATATATTGAGTTGGAACGAATGATTGCCAAACTCACCCTGGAACTAACTTATAAAGAAACTCTTGCAGATGGAAATCAGCTGAATATCAATACTATTTGTTTAAAGAATGTCCCGGTTATCGGTTCATATTACAATAACGGAACAGTTCACACCCCGGAAGAAAATCCTGTCTGGTTTACTGACCAGGCCCCACAGGATGTATCGTTCAGTGGAGAAACCTTTATATGGTATATACCTGAAAATCTCCAGGGAACTAACCGGTATATATCCAACCAGCATGAGAAAGGGAGAGAAAATGCCCCGGCCTATAGCACTTATATTGAAATAACCGGTGAATATATTAAAAGTGTGACTCCGGGTCAACCACAAACAATTTCAATTCGTTTATATCCGGGAGAGAACATTACCACCGATTTTAATATTCAAAGAAATGCCTGTTATCCTATGACTGCAAACATTTTGAATCTGGACCCGGATAATGATAAACGTATAGAAATTCAATAAAATATGAACTCGACTTCTATGAGAAAATATCTATTATATCCTGTTATCTGTTTCTGTTGTTTCTTTATACAGTCCTGTAACATCACAGAAGGAACGACTGAATGTGATATAGCCGTACAGTTTGTATATGACTATAACATGCAATATGTGGATCTTTTCCACCAACAGGCATCCATCATGGATCTCTATATTTTTGATGAAGAAGGATACTTATTTACTATCATTTCAGACCATACCGGAAAGTTTGATGAGGACTATCTGATCAATCTTCCTTTTGAAACACCAAAAAAGGTATATCAATTTGTTGCCTGGTCAGGATTGTACACCGATTTCTATGAATATTCAAATGAGATCTCAACCATAGAGAACTTTCTGGTCAGAGGCATTGAGAATGATCCTTCTGAAAAGATAATCAGCCGGGAGCTACCCTCCTTATGGCATGGTAAAATTACCGAAGAGACAGGTCGTAGTCATGAGATTAAAACAATCAATCTGATGAAAAATACAAAAAAATTCAGGCTTGTCATTCAAAGTACACAGGAAAATAATCCGATTACCGTAGAGGATTTTGATGTTCGCATTTTATCATCTAATAATACATACGACCATACGAACTCCATTCTGGATGATCCGGAAAACAGAACGACTTATCTCCCCTATTACTCGGGTGATGACGAGGCAACAGGAGCCTCACTGGTTGAACTCAATACATTGCGGCTGATGGAGAACAGGGAAAATGAATTGATCGTTACGTATAAAAACAATGGCCACACATTCAATCTTAACCTGAATAATTATCTGAACGCGCTACGGCTTGAAAAGTACTCAGGAATGGACTTCCAGGAATATCTTGATAGAGAAGACTCTTTCTATATTATCCTTTTTCTCGGGATAAAGGATCAGATGTATGTTGCGTCCGGTATCCAGATCAATGGTTGGTACACAAGAATCCAGGAAACTCCTCTCGATTAATTTCTTATCAAATAAAAGATAGATGCCGGCAAGCCGGCAACTAACGGACATCTATATATTTCCATACAATAGCTGCAATAACTGCTCCTAAGAATGGAGCCACAATAAATAACCACAATTGTGAAAGAGCTTCTACTCCCTGAAACAGGGCCGGGCCAATACTGCGCGCCGGATTTACGGATGTGCCGGTAATAGGGATACAAACAATGTGAACCAGTACCAATGTCAACCCGATAACCAATCCGGCCATACTGCTGTTTCCCCTTTCGGATGTACACCCCAAAACAACCAGCACAAAAATAAAGGTAAATACAGTTTCAGCTATAAAAGCAGGAAGAATCTCTGTATATCCATTAGCGCCTGTTAAAGTAGTAGCCGAAGCCGAATCTTTTGCCAGAGTATATAGAATAGCTGAACCCAGAATCGCTCCCAAAACCTGGAAGATCATATAGGTAGCCGCTTCTGTCCCTGAGATGCGTTTAGACAGGAACATGCCCAAAGTAATAGCCGGATTAATATGACATCCGGAGATGTTACCAATTGTATACGCCATTGCAATCACTGATAAACCGAATGCCATAGCTACTCCTAAAGTTCCTACTGCGGAAAAAGGTTGTGCAACTCCTGCATACACAGCACTTCCACATCCCATCAGAACCAATACCATAGTTCCGAGCATTTCTGATAAGTACTTTTTCATCTGTTTTGTTATTTAAGTTAGATATTTATAAAACGGAATACTTTTGCGGATATTGCACTCCGGGATAAATGTTAACATTTATTTGAGATAAGAAAGGCACAAAATACCTACATAAGGACTACTTTTTAAACAGAAGTTTATTTTTAATAAATGTAATAAC
>JAJQES010000529.1 GCA_021201565.1 Tannerellaceae bacterium | reverse complement strand
ATATATATCCTTTTTCCTGATCGGAAAAGGAATGATTTGGGGAAACATTATAGGAATTAGCTGTTGTCTGATTCAATCCCATTTTAAAATAGTGTCACTTGACCCATCGGTTTACTATCTGGATGCAGTTCCTATTGACTTAAGCGTTCTTACATGGCTTCTGCTAAATATAGGAGCTTTATCAATTTCTCTTTTAATGATGCTGGTCCCATCTTATATTATCACAAAAATAGATCCGGTACGAAGTATCCGGTTTGAATGATCATCTTTTCTTTCCGGAAACCCGGAAGGTATAGTCATTTTTCCCTCTGAACAACCGGTAAATTCTCACATATACGTTAAACGAATACAAAAGAATATCCAATAAAGGTAAACTAAATCCCATTTTTTTTTGCTGCAACAGCTTTGCTGATTTATTAAAGACAATTCCTTTTACCAAATAATAAACTACATATACTCCTAAAGAAACAACCGGTAATAAAAAATTGCCGGTTATGGCCATTGATAAAGCAAAAAGAGTACTAACTATAAATAGAAAATAAAGGAACGCTTCAAAGCGATATAAAAATAAAGAACCACTTCTATAATGATGCTGAGTTGCAGCCCGGGAAACTTTCATTTCCTGCCACACGGCAAACCGGTCAATAACTTCCATTTCAGTAACACTTTCCGGAGCATATTCTACCTGAGTATTACTTCCTTTTGCATAGGTATTAATAAACAGGTCATCATCTCCGGCATGTAGTTTTAAGGAACTGCTAAACCCTTTGTTTTTAAAAAACAGATCTTTCCGGTAAGAAAGATTTCGTCCATTTCCTTTAAAAGGATGGCCACCTAAAGCCGCAGATAAATACTGCATTCCTGTAAGTAAATTATCATAAGAAACCAACTTATGAAATAAACCGGTAGCTTTTCTATACGCACAAAATCCCAGGACAATTTCGGTTTCTTTCCCCTTTCTCAAATACGGTTGCACCATTTGAATGAGCCAATTAGGAGAAATGGGTTTACAATTAGCTTCTATAAACATCAGAATGTCATGCTTTGCCGCCTTTATACCAACAGTTAAAGCCAACTTTTTACGACTAAGATAACGGGATTCCTGAGGTATAAATGTATGATAAAGATTCTGATATTGAGACTCCAGAAGACTTAGCACATCCTCACTTTCATCTGTAGAGCCATCATTAATCACAATCACTTCATAGGTGGGATATTG
Source organism: Tannerellaceae bacterium (assembly GCA_021201565.1). Taxonomy (GTDB): domain Bacteria; phylum Bacteroidota; class Bacteroidia; order Bacteroidales; family Tannerellaceae; genus UBA4116. The sequence continues at coordinate 7,826 of JAJQES010000529.1, read as the reverse complement.
TTGATGTAACAAAAATGGTAAATGCTTTTGCAAATTTACAGATTCATTCTTTGCATATACAATCACGGAAACCGGAGGTACATCCTGAGTAATAAGCCCGCTATTTTCTTTCTTCCTGTATATACGAACCGGACGCATATAAAATCCGACTGTAAGACCTGTAAGAATAAGAAACAAAGTAATAAGGATTCCTATTAAAATAATATCAAAAGTATTTATAGAAAAATATAGATTGAACATAGGTTTAGTATTTAAAACGGTGCAAACGTACTGAATCTTTATGATTTTAAAAAGAAATTTTTATACATCATTTAAATATGTACCTTTGTGACGAAAAATAAATTACAATGAGATCCATATTTTATATATTCTTATTCTTTTTACTAATCCATCCCTGGCAACTTATAAATGCACAGGAAACAGATGTTGAAAATGAAGGAGTAACTTACCGGATAGAAACAACAGGAACATTGTCCAGCAGTAGCACGACACCTTTTTGGATGGTCAGCAACCGGTATGGAAAAGTGCCATTAGATCATAATAATATCTACCTGAACGCAGGTATATTTCAGGATCAACATTTTGGAAAAGGATTTTATTGGGGAGCTGGTTTAGATGTTATTGCTACGACTTCCCGTTACCGGAATTTTTATGTTCAACAATTGTATGGTGAAATCGGATATAAATCTCTTCTATTAAGCATTGGAAGTAAAGAAAGATATACTTCATTATGGGATCAATCCCTTAGTTCCGGAGACATGGTATTTTCAAATAATGCACGTCCTATACCGGAAATCAATTTAAGCATACCGGAATTCACAATTGTTCCTTATACGAAAGGATGGATGCAGGTAAAAGGAGATTTTGCTGTGGGAAAATCTTTTGACACCAAATATTTAGAACACTTTGTAACTGATGGGAAAACCTATGTAACCAATGTATTATGGCATCATAAATCAATCCATCTACAAATGAAGGACACACACAATGATTTTCCATTTTCTTTCATTTTAGGAGTGCAACATTGGGCACAATGGGGAGGTACTTCTACAAACGAACGAATTGGTAAACAACCTCAATCTCTGAAAGACTTTATACGGATTGTCTTTTTCAAAGAAGGAGGCAGTGAGGCAACTACCTCAGACCAGATAAATGTGTTGGGAAATCATTATGGGTCTTATGATTTTAAATTCACTTACCAAAAAGAAGATTGGTCAGCTTCCTTCTACCACCAACGATACTTTGATGATAAATCCGGAGTGACTTTCGTAAATCAATGGGATGGTTTATGGGGCGTAGAAGCTGTTCTTCATAAAACACCATGGATCAAAAAAATAATTTTTGAACATCTGGAAACCCGTCATCAATCCGGAGCTTTTCATTTTATTGGTTTTGATCATGATAAACATTACGGAGTAGGAGGAGGGAACGACAGCTATTATAACAATGGAGAATATATTAGCGGAGTCTCTTATTTTAACCGCTCTTTAGGGTCACCCCTCCTGAAATCTCCGGAATACAATGAAGATGGAAGTCTGGGATTTAAGTGTAACCGGGTCAGTAACTGGCATCTGGGTGCACAGGGGGAAATATCTTCGTATGTAAATTACCGCTTTTTGTTTACAGTTATGAATAATTGGGGAACTCATTACAAACCTTATTTAACAAAGAAAACCGGCACATCCGGTTTAATTGAGATTAGCTATCAACCACCCCGTTTAAAAGGTTGGACATTTACCGGAGCTGTAGCAAATGACAGTGGAACTGTTTTTGACAATGGCATAGGTTTCAGTTTATCAATTGTAAAAAGAGGCATTCTTAAAGATTATAATTTATTTAAATTCCTCCCATAAAGCAGTCCCAATAATCTCCTGGGTATAATCTGCTAATTTTTGTAGTTCCTTTCCGGATGGAGAAATACTGTCAGTGGGAATAGGAGGATGAATTATCATTTCCATGCGGTAACGTTTTATATTCAAAGAGCCAATTGGTAAAATTTTATAAGGACCATTTAAAGTGATTGGTACTATTTGTAAATGTTGGTCAAAGGCCATTTGATAAGCTCCCTTTTTAAAACGAATCATTTTTCCATCATATGTACGTGACCCTTCCGGAAAAACAACCACAGAAGCTCCTTTTCTCAAAGCTTTTTTAGCAGCCGTAATAGTTTTAGCAGCCGCTTTAGGTGTAGAGGTGTCGACAAATATAAAGCCTGCCGCCCGGCAGGCTGCACCCACAAACGGAATTTTCATAATTCCAGCCTTCATTACCCATTTTACAGGAACTCCCAGAAAGCCATAGATCAGGAATATATCAAAAGCCCCCTGATGATTGGCAACAAATACATAAGATTTTTTAGGATTTATATATTCTCTTCCCCGTACTTTTACCGGACACAATGCCATATAACAGGTCAACCGTGACCAAATCATTCCTGGATAATAAGCAAAGATTTTCTCTCCTCCTAAAAGACATCCCAGTATAGTAGCCAAAGCTGTTAGTAAGGTCAGAACCAGGAAGATGGGGACCATAAACAACCACAAGTAAAGTATATAGAGTATTCGTAACATCTGTAAACGGGTTATAACTTCACAAACTTACATAAAAAAACAACAATGCCCTATCTCCTTTCCTCTATTATCCCGGTCAGCAACATTCGTATCCACTGTTTATCCAATAGATACCAGACAAGAGGCAGCGATTCTGTAAACGATGGCTATTGGAAAAGATTTGTTTTCTATAAATTGATAGTAATCACTATTTTTATCATAAAATATTTTCGCAATCGGGTTATTATTACTTTATTTGCGGTAGAAAATAATTATAAACATCTATAACCATGAACGGAGTTGTAAAATATCTGGGAGTTTTTGTGCTCCTTATTGGTGTGGCTGTATTAGCCGTACCTGCATTGATTGGTGGCGTTACAAATACGCTGTTGCTTGTTGGCCTTGCGTTAATCATTTTAGGATACCTGGGGCACATCCTGATCAATAAATATTATGTAGAAGAGTAAATTCTTAAAAAAATTAAAAGGGGGATATCAGTTCTATAATCGTGATATCCCCCTTTTTTTACCGTTTATCGAGCCATTCTTTTATATATCCGGTAAGTTCCTGATTTTCCTGTGATGTCTGAGTAGACAAACGAATATAAGTTTCATCAAGTCCACGGAAATTAGAAGCATCACGGATCAAAATTCCTTTATGCTTTAATAAATACTTCTTTAATTCGGCTGCTGTCCCTTTCTTTAAGCGTACCAAAAAAAATGTAGTTCCTGTTGGAATAACTTCTAATCCATCTAATTTATTCAACTGATAAATAAATTCAGCAGTCTCCCGTTGCCATTTACGAATAGGAAGTGTAAACTGCGCCGGATGAATTAAAATATATTTACTTGCTTCAATGGCCAATGTGTTTACAGACCAGGGTATGACATATTTAGTGACCTCTTTAATTACTGATGGTTGTGCAATTATATAACCAATACGTAAACCCGGCACATTATAAGCTTTTGAGATAGAATTTACTAATATCAGATTTTTGTGGACTTTACTATCAGAAGGTCTCAGCATCTCCTCTGTGGTAAAAGCCGTATAGGCCTGGTCCACAATAAAAGTAGTATTCTTATTCGCAGCAATGAGTTTCAGAAGTTCCGTACGGTGAATCAATTTTCCGTCCGGGTTATTGGGATTACATATCCAACAAAAGTCCTGGCCTTCTAATTCCAGATTAGAAAGATCTTCACTGGTACTAAAGAATGCGATTTGATGTCCTTGCAAGCGACAAGCATCTTCATATTCAGAAAAGGAAGGGACTAAAATAGTCGAACGCGCTCCTTTCCAACTTTGCGCCAACAGGTAAAAAGCCGTAGTAGATCCGTTGGTAATCAATACATTCTCATCTTTAAGTTCAAAGCGACGCGCCAACAATCTTTTCAGGCTACCGGCATCAGGTTCCGGATACCAACTCAACTTATCAAATTGCGTAATCAGATGCTCTTTCAATTTATCCAGATTAGCGCCATGCCATACATTCGAACTAAAGTTACTCTTCACTTCTATTGATGCAGCATTATAAAAATCGTCCCCGTGACCAAACAGCATAATAAACTAGTATTTTAATTAAGTAAATAAATTCAATCCGCAGATAACCGGAAAGCCTTCCGGTCCAAATATCAAAAGGAGATACAAAAATACTAATCTTTTTGACTTTTCTTATCAATAGCTTTGTATATTGCATCCTGTATCCGCGTCCGGATATTAAGGGTAAACAATTTCGTATTTAAACGTGTCGGATTGACTCTGTTACTAAGAAAGATATAAACCAATTGGTTATCGGGATCTACCCAAAAACAGGTGCCTGTATAGCCGGTATGTCCATACACAGATGCAGGTGTTAATGATCCACAGGGTGAAGACTTCAGATTACCGGTATCAGGTTTATCAAAACCAAGTCCCCGGCGGGAAACCGGACTTTTTGTCTGGGTAAACAGCCGAACTGTTTCAGGCGAAAGATACTCTTCTCCTCCATATACACCCTGGTTTAATAGCATCTGAAGAATTTTTGCCAGGTCATTGGAGGAAGAAAATAAACCGGCATTTCCGGAAACGCCCCCCTGAAAAGCTGCAGCCTCATCATGTACATATCCTTTCAGAAGCTGCTTACGGAGAAAACGATCATCTTCTGTAGGAACGATACGTTCTCCATCCATCCACTTTAAAGGAGTGTATCTGACATCTTTTGCCCCAAGACGATTATAATATTCAGTGTACAATAATTTATCCAAAGGTTGATTCAAACGATTTTCCAACATTTTCTGCAATACAATAAAATTTATACAACTATACCTGTACTTTCCCTGATTGGAAAGTTTTGAATCTGCGATCTGTTGCATGATAGAATCCCGGAATGTATTATTCAGATAAAAGTGTTGAGCGACTTCCATATTAAATCCTTCTTTCTCAGTTTTGGAAACTAACTCCGGGAAAAATGAATAATCCGTCCTTACCCAGGTGTTTTTATCATATTGCACCGGATGATTTGCGTCTTTTGCCGAAGCATATAAATTACCCTGATAACTTTTCTTATCAATAGCTTTCAGATAAAAGTTAATTGCAGCCACCATTCCGGATTGGTGAAACAAAAGATCTTTTATGGTTATTCCTTTTTTATCCGTTTCCTTTAACTCCGGAATATAATCAGCGGCAGGAGTAGTTAACGTATAAGCACTGTTATCATATCCTTTCATTACTCCCAGAAGTGTTCCGGCAGCTTTTGATGCTGAGGCGATGTCATACACAGCGGTAGCATCCACCTTTTTCTTTTTAGAAGAATCAAAATAACCAAAAGATTTATTATAAATAATCACTCCATCTTTAGCAACCAGCACCTGGCAGCCTGGATAAGCCCCATTTTTTAAACCTTCTTCTACAATAGAATCAATCACATCCATCCGGGCGGGATTAGCACCCACTTCTTCAGGTTCATGATATCCCAGACGGGTTTTAGATGTAAAAATACCGGTTCCGGCAAAATAAAGTTCCGGTATAGTAACCGGTAATTTTCCTTTTAGAGCAATACCTCCAAAAATGCCCTGTGCAGCAAAATCCTGTGCTAATGGAGTAGTTTCGTATCCCATAACCACAGCTTTTGCATGACTTATCGACTGTTTATATTGTTTACAAAAGTAAGGCAATGTAAAAAAGGCCAACACCATATCTTTCTTTGCTGCTAACTGACGTAACTCCGCACTTTCAGGGATCCGGACAGTATGAATTCCACAAATAATCAGATCATATTGCTGCAATTTGTTATACACCTGTTGTACCTGGGCTGCCGTGGAATTACGTGTCAATGTATATTTATCAACCTTATCATACATTCCTAATCTCTTCTGAAAGTCATTATCCGTTCCTTCACCAAGTGTTAATACTGCAATTTTTCTCTTATCCAGCTCTTTTAAAGGCAAAATATCATCCTGATTTTTAAGTAATGTAATTGATTCCGCATTTAATTTAGCAGCCATCCAGGCTGCATGCGGTGAATTCAGCCGTTGTTCCAATCCTTTGAGTTCAATTGGCTTATACTTATTTAATCCGGCAATATATTTATACTGCAATACTTTGCGGCACTTCTCTTCTATTTCAGAGTTTTTAATTAAACCTTCATTTACAGCCTTAACAACAGCTTTATAATCATTGAAAGGAGATGCCGGCCCCAACAGAATATCATTCCCGGCCTGTAATGCCAATACACAGGGATTATCAGCTGTATTTGACGAGGCTCCTTTCATTGCAAGCCCATCTGTAAAAGCAAGCCCCCGGAAGCCCAGATTATTCTGTAACAAATCGGTTACCACCGCTTTGGAAAAAGAGGAGGGTCTGCCTGCTGTATTATCCAGGGCCGGGATATAGAGATGAGCCGTCATAATACCGGCAAATCCGTCATAGATATAACGCTTAAAAGGATAGAGTTCTATACTATCTAACCGGAGAATGTCATGCCGGAGAGCCGGTAGAGTATGATGTGAATCTTCTGCAGTATCGCCATGTCCCGGAAAATGCTTGGCAACAGATAAAACTCCCAGGCTTTCCAGGCCTTTCGCATAGGCAACTCCTTTTTCCGCAACAGCATGCGGATCTTCTCCAAAAGAGCGGATTCCAATTACAGGATTAGCGGTATTACTATTTACATCCAGGCAAGGGGCGAAATTAATATGAATACCCAATTCCTTACATTGGCGGGCAACTTCCTCTCCATATAAAGTAATTAGATTATTATCCTCAATAGCACCCAATATCATATTTTTAGGGAAACGGGTAGTATTACTTAATCGCATAGATAAACCCCATTCTCCATCCAAAGAGATCAACATCGGAACTTTAGCAGTTTTTTGTAGTTCATTCGTTACTTCGGCTTGTGTTACCGGATCTCCTTTCTGAAAAAGGATTCCACCTATTTTTATTTCATTCTGGTAACGGGCTGCCAATTGCATATTCCGGGCATCCGATTTAGGGTCTACTACCACCATGAAAAGCTGTCCGATCTGTTCCTCTATTGACAACTTTTTAAAAACCGAATCGACCCAATGATTCATTTTTCCCTGATCCGCATTCCTGTATAACTCCGGATAGGTTTGAGAGTCAACAGTAAAAACCATCCCAATCAGGCTGACAATAATAAAAATATTTCTCATCCTCGCTTACTCATTATTATTCTTCAAATATACTACTTTTTTTCAGGAGTCTATGTTTATGTATTCAAACAAGAATTTAGTTTACAGAGTTTTTGGTGATTTGATAAAACTTTCGTTACTTTGCATCCGCTTTACGTAATCTCTGTCGGGAAAGGTTGCCCGTTATATTGCGTTTCGTTCATAAATCAAATTAAAAAGCTATAAACAAATGGACTTAATTAAAATTGCAGAAGAAGCGTTTGCTACCAAAAAAGAGCTTCCCAAATTCAAAAGTGGGGACACTATTACTGTAGCTTACCGTATTAAAGAAGGTAATAAAGAGCGTATTCAGCAGTACAGAGGTGTGGTGATCCGTATTGCCGGTCACGGTGATAAAAAACGTTTCACAGTTCGCAAAATGTCTGAAAACGTAGGTGTAGAAAGAATTTTCCCAATGGATTCTCCTTTTATTGAGAGCATCACCGTTAATAAAATTGGTAAAGTGCGCAGAGCTAAATTGTATTATTTACGTGCTCTTACCGGTAAAAAAGCAAGAATTAAAGAAAAGAGAGTCTAAAATCTCTCAGGTTCTATTGTCATACAGAAAAGCCGTTCGAAATGAATGGCTTTTTTGTTATTGTCAATTGTC
>JAJQES010000337.1 GCA_021201565.1 Tannerellaceae bacterium | reverse complement strand
ATACGGGCCAGAAGGTTTTCCGTACTTTCTTTTACAAACAGTTCCCCGGTGATCTGCTCATATAATTCAATGTAGCGGTCACTGATACTTTTTACGATTTCCGGGGTCATTTCAGGCACCTCTTGTCCCTCTTTACCCTGGAAGCCGTTTTCCATCAGCCATTCACGTACAAATTCTTTAGATAATTGTTTTTGTGGTTCGCCGTTCCTGAAGCGCTCTTCGTATCCTTCTTTGTAGAAATAACGGGAAGAGTCCGGCGTATGGATTTCATCAATCAGGAAGATCTGTCCGTTACGGTGGCCGAACTCATATTTCGTATCTACTAAGATCAGCCCTCTTTCCGCTGCGATCTGTGTTCCCCGCAGGAACAGGTCCATGGTGTATTTTTCCAGAACCGCATAGTCTTCTTCTGATACCAGTCCCTGTTTCAGGATCTCTTCTTTAGAAATATCTTCATCATGTGCTCCTAAAGCCGCTTTCGTAGTCGGGGTAATGACCGGTTCCGGAAAACGTTCATTTTCACGCATCCCTTCCGGCAGTTTGACACCGCAGATTTCACGGACCCCGTTTTTATAGGCTCGCCAGGCACTTCCGCACAGATAACCGCGAACGATCATTTCCACCGGAAAACCTTCGCACTGCACTCCGACGGTTACCATGGGATCCGGGGAAGCCAGTTTCCAGTTCGGGCAAATATCCGCAGTCGCATCTAAGAATTTAGCAGCGATCTGATTTAACATCTGGCCTTTGTAAGGAATGCCTTCCGGCAATACCACATCGAAGGCGGAAATACGGTCTGTTGCTACCATGACCAATAATTCATCATTGATGTTATATACATCTCTGACCTTCCCATGATATACACTCTTTTGTCTCGGGAAATTAAAATCTGTCCTGACTAATGCTTTTTCCATGATTTTGTTCATTTATTTGTTTTCCTTCTTTTTTCCTTCTTTCATCAAATTTATCATACGCTTCTACGATCCGTTGTACCAGTTTGTGGCGTACGATATCTTTTTTAGTGAATTCGATTTTCCCGATTCCTTTTACTCCTTTCAGGATATGCATGGCCTGTATCAGTCCCGAAGTGGCAGTCGGAGGGAGGTCTATTTGGGTCACGTCTCCCGTAACAATCATTTTTGCGTTTGTACCCAACCGGGTCAAAAACATTTTGATCTGATGAGTCGTGGTATTCTGGGCTTCATCCAGAATAATGACCGCGTCGTTGAGTGTACGTCCGCGCATAAAAGCCAATGGAGCAATCTGGATCACATTGTTTTCCATATACTCTTTGAGCTTGGCCGCGGGAATCATATCCTGCAGGGCGTCATAGAGCGGTTGCAGATACGGATCGAGCTTATCTTTCATCTCACCGGGTAAAAAACCGAGCTTCTCGCCGGCTTCCACCGCGGGACGGCTCAGGATGATCTTTCGTACCTCTTTATTTTTAAGTGCCCTTACAGCCAGTGCAATCGCCACAAAGGTTTTCCCCGAACCGGCCGGCCCGGTAGCGAAGACCAGATCATTTTCGTCAAACGCTTTTACCAATACCTGCTGGTTTTCGGTACGGGCTACGATCGCTTTTCCATTCATCCCGTGAATGATCAGGTTATCCTGTTTAACAACCGTAGGTTGGTTCCCTTTAATAATATCTAAGATAACTTCTTCATTCAATGAATTATATTCTTCGCAGTATTTTTCAATCTCACGTATTTTTTTCAGAAACAATTCCGATTCCTCCTCTTCTCCGATCACTTTCATGACATTCCCCCGTGCGACGATGCGCAATTTGGGAAACAGTGTCTTGATCAGTTGCATGTTTGCGTTATTGACACCGTAGAAAGTAACCGGATCTACATTCTCCAGAATATATATGCGTTCAATCATTTATAACCCCCTAACCCCCTAAAGGGGGGATTTGTTAACTATTTATTATTTTAGTGTGACAAAAGTAGTAATATTCTTAATCCGTCGCTATTACCTGCAAATATTTCTTTTGCAGAATGTATGTACCCGGAAAAAGAATTTTCTGTTTACTTTTGTGACAAAACAATGATTTGGATGAAAAGGATGACAAAAGTGGGTGTTTTTACGCTCTTTTTATGTGTTTCTTTATTATGTGTGACCGGCTGTTCCCGAAAAAGAGGGGAACTGAGGCGGATCTGGTATAGTGGAAGTTACAACCGGGATTTTAATGATCTGAATGATCTGCATATTGCCTCTGCCAAAAAGCTGGGTATCACCCCTGTGGCTGACCGGGAAGAGGCGAAACATGCTACCCGCAAAATGAACGAGATCAAAACAAATAAATATTACGAAGTTGAAAAACTGACTCATTCCATTCCGTATCTGGTTCCGGAAGCTGATAAACTTTTGAAAGATATCGGAAAGAATTTTCAGGATTCCCTGCGTAGCCACCATGCGCCCCTTTATAAAATAAAGGTAACCAGTGTGACCCGTACGACGGATGATATAAAGGGACTCCGGAAAGGGAATGTTAACTCTACGGAAAATTCAGCCCATTTGTATGGTACCACGTTTGATATTTCCTGGGTACGTTATACCAAAGTGGATGTCCGGGATACCCCGGATATTGACAGCGACCGTTTGAAAATGGTGCTGGCTATGGTCTTACGTGATTTGCAGAAAGAAAAACGTTGTTATGTGAAACACGAGCGTAAACAGGGGTGTTTTCATATCACCGTGCGTAAAGAATAGGTACTGTATGGTATATTTTTTTTTATTCTTATTCTTTCAAAAACACACTCACTCTCTTTTTATTATAGTTTTTATTAAATATATATATTATTATTCTTATTATGTGATGCAAAATTTGCACCGGTACCAGTGCAGAATTTGCACAACTCCTGTGCAGGATTTGCATCTGTTCCGCAGACTTTTTTTTCACGTTCCGCAGGGCTTTCTTTTACGTTCTGCAGGGTTTTTTTTCACGTTCCGCAGACTTTTTTAAAATTTGTTTTCCGGTCCGGAATTCATGGATATGGGTGAAGCGTAGCGACCGGGAAGAACGGGCGTAGGTGTCTGGTATGTGACTTGCAGATATTGAGAATGAACAGACTGTTCAGAAATGAACACTTGTGTTTGTTTTTAATTAATTGATATTGAGCGGTTTGTTGTTTTGGCATGTGGTTTGCTCCTGAGAAATCAAAAATAATAAACAAACAGGTATGGATCGCGAAATATCAAAAGAGACACGAAAAAAGGAACAACGGAAACAACTAATAAAAATTGCTGGGATTGCCGGGGCTTTACTCGGCGGATTTTTTATTGTTACCTCTTTTTTGCAGGCCAGCCTGAATAAAAAGGACCTCATCCTGTCGGAGGCGGATATAGGAACCATTGAGGTGTCGGTCAGTGCGTCCGGAAGGGTGATTCCTGCTTTTGAAGAGACTATTAACTCTCCGATCAATTCCCGGATTGTTGAGATTTATAAAAGAGGCGGGGATGCGGTGGAGGAAGGGACTCCTATTCTGAAACTGGATTTGCAGACAGTGGAGACGGATTATCTGAAACTCCTGGATGAAGAAAAAATGAAGCAGTTACAACTTGAACAGTTGCGTTTGTCTACTCAGAGTAAACTGTCGGAAATGGAAATGAAGCTGAAAGTATCCCGGATGGAACTGGACCGCAAAGAGGTGGAGTTGACCAACGAACGCTATCTGGATAGTCTGGGGGCTGGTACGACAGATAAGGTCCGCCAGGTAGAATTAAGTTACAATGTAAGTCTGTTACAGTTGAAAGAAGATGAACAGAAATATCTGAATGAACAGGCGTTGGCTGGTTCGGAAATTAAAATAAAGGAACTGGAGCTGGATATCTTCCGGAAAGGCCTGGCTGAAATGAAGCGAACCCTTAACGATGCACAGATCCGTTCCCCCCGCAAAGCCATTCTGACGTATGTCAATAATGAGATTGGGGCTCAGGTGCCTCAGGGGAGCCGGGTAGCGGTGGTGTCGGACCTGACTCATTTCAGGATTGAAGGAGAAATCGCGGACAGTTATGGTGACCGGATTTCGACCGGTTACAAAGTGGTGGTGAAGATTGGAAATGATAAACTGGAAGGGATGGTGAGTGACGTGACTCCGCTTTCACGGAATGGGGTCATCTCTTTCTCCGTTCAACTCCATGAAAATACGCATCCCCGTTTGCGTTCGGGACTGAAAACGGATGTATATGTGATGAATTCGATCAAGGATGATGTAATGCGGATCAAAAATGCATCTTATTATTCCGGCCCCGGTGACTATGACGTCTTTGTGATTGAGGGCGATCAGGCAGTCAAGCGCAAAGTAATGCTGGGAGAATGTAATTTTGAATATGTAGAGGTGGTGAGCGGATTGCGGAAAGGGGAGCAGGTGATTATTTCTGACCTGGGAAGTTTAAGGGAAAAGAATAAACTGAAAATTAAAGAACACAAATAATAAATCTTCAATTACTATGTTAAAACAGTATTTTAAACAGGCCTGGAACCTGTTGCGGGCAAATCCGTTAGTGAGTAGTATCTCGGTTGCGGGTACTGCGCTGGCTATCGCCATGGTGATGGTATCTGTATTTATTTTGCAGATCCAGCTGGTAGGGTATCCTCCGGAAAGTAACCGTAACCGGATGTTGTATATCCCAAGTTGCCACGTCTCATCAACCTCTGAGGAAAACCGGCACAGTAATAGTAGTGGAATGTCTGCTGAAATCCTGAAGCAGGTCTTCTATTCTCTTTCCATACCGGAAGCAGTCACCGGTATGTTTTCTGCCAGTGGCCCGGTTTCGCTTCACGGTAAACGGTTGTTTAAAGAGTATTCTGTACGGGCAGTAGATCACAACTTCTGGAAAGTGTTTGATCTCTCTTTTATAACAGGAACTCCTTTTTCAGAGGCTGACTTTGAATCCGGAGTACGCCGCGCGGTAATTTCCCGATCTACAGCCAGAGATTTGTTTGATACGGAAGAGGCAGTGGGGCGGACTTTTATTTATCAATTTCTTGAATATACGGTGGCCGGAGTCGTCCAGGATGTTTCTCCGCTGACAGAGAATGCGTATGCCCAGTTGTGGATCCCTTATACTACAACAAAAGATTTTGAAGTGAACCGGGCTGTGTATGAAGGCATGTCCGGTTCTTTCCGGGCCGTGATACTGGCAAAAAACAAGAACGATTTTGATAAAATCAGGGAGGAGATCCAGCAGGTAACCAATGTGTATAACTCAACCAAAACCAGCTATGCCGTTTCTTATCTGAATGCTCCTTTAAGCCATCAGGATGTAGTGATGGGTACCACTTCTTATGATAGGGTAAGCTGGAAAAAATATTTGGTTGATAATGGGAGTTTATTTCTTTTTCTGTTGCTTGTTCCGGCTCTTAACCTGACGGGTATCACTCAGGCATCTGTGCAACAGAGAAAAGGTGAAATCGGAATCCGCAAATCATTTGGGGCTACCTATAAGGTATTGATCACTCAAATCATCAGTGAAAATTTCCTGATCTCCCTGATTGGAGGTATGATAGGATTGATTCTCTCGGTTGGATTATTATATCTGAACAGGAGTTTTCTGTTGAATACAAATGCGTCTATCCAGGGGAATATGTTGTTCCATCCACTGGTATTTCTGGCAGCCCTGTTTTTTACGATGTTACTGAATATTATGAGTTCGTCTATCCCGGCGATCCGGATAGCCCGGCTCTCTATTGTAGATGCAATGAAAGATAATGAATAAATCCAAAAACTATGTTTAAACAAATATGTAAAATTGTGTGGTTCCAACGGCGTAGTAACGGTTGGATATTCCTGGAATTATTGGTGGTTTTATGCGGGGTATGGTTTATGTTAGATAATTTTCTGGTAAATACTGTACTTTATCATTCTCCTATGGGAGTTGATATCACCAATACGTACCGTTTGAAACTGGCCATGTTGACTCCGGATGCTGCTGAATATGTAGATCCGCAAGAGACTAAGACCCGTCCCAGTGAAGATCTGTTGACATTGATGGAACGGTTACGCCGGGAACCGGAAATAGAGGAGGTATGTGCTACTTTTTATTCCTGTCCTTATTCCAGTGGAAACTCACATGCCGGTATACGACCTGTGGATGGGGATACCACTCTTTCTTCTTACCGGTCTTTTCAGGTGAGAAGGGTTACGCCGGAGTATTTTTCTGTTTTCCGGGTGTTGGATAAGAATGGTGACCCGGTGTACCCACAACTGGACCGTTCCCGTCGTGGAACTGTGATTACGGTAGATATGGAACAGGCCTTTTATAAAGGTGAAAATGGTAAGGGACGGTATGTGCAGGCGTATGGTGAGGAGCAGGAACTTCCAATACAGGCAGTTGCCCAAAATATAAGAATGCATGATTACCAGCGAAACGAACCCAATTATTTTCAACTGCTGCAGGGGGATATATATACTCATTATACAGAGAATGTGTTTCAGCCTCATCATGCTGAATTAGCGATCCGTACTAAAAAATATAAAACTCCGGAGGAAGTGAACCTTTTTCTGGAAAGTATCACAGACCGCCTGAGGGTAAACAACCTGTATGTCTATGGACATGTGGCTTTTGAGACTATGCGGGAGAACTATTTGCGATATGATCAGAATAAACAGAAGATCAGGCACTCTATCATGGCATTCGTGTTGGTAAATGTGTTTTTCGGAATTATCGCGACCTTCTGGATTCGCACTCAAAAAAGCCGGTCAGAGATGGGACTGCGGGTGGCTTTGGGCTCGTCTACTACCGGTTTATGTAGCTATCTGTTACTGGAAGGGCTGGCTCTGCTGTTGTTTACTGTTCCTGTTGTGTTGCTGTTTGTGGGAACCACTCTCCGGTTAGATTTGCTGGATACTCACCGTCTGGCCCTTTCCTGGTGGCGGTTTGCTGTTACATTGGGTAGCAGCTACCTGGTGATTGCCGGTATGGTTTGTATGGGTATTTTTATTCCGGCGTGGAAAGTGATCACTACTCCTCCGGCGGAGGCATTGCATTATGAATAAAGGAAGAAAACAGAATATAAATAATTAAAACAATAATATCATGATCAAATTAACAAATCTGGAAAAGATTTATCGCACAAAAGAGATTGAAACGGTCGCGTTGGAAAATGTAAACCTGGAGGTGCAGGCAGGAGAATTCGTCTCCATTATGGGTCCTTCCGGATGTGGCAAATCTACGCTTTTAAATATCATGGGGTTGTTGGATTCTCCTACTTCCGGCCAGGTTGAAATAGCCGGGGTGAATACGGTCCGTATGAATGATAAACAACAGGCGGCTTTCCGGAATCAACAACTTGGGTTTGTGTTTCAGAGTTTCCACCTGATCAATTCCCTGAATGTGCTGGATAATGTGGAATTACCCCTGTTATACCGCAAAGTGTCGGCTTCGGAACGCCGGAAAGCAGCTAAGGAGGTGCTGGAGAAGGTGGGATTAAGCCACCGGATGAAACATTTTCCGACCCAGTTATCCGGAGGACAGTGCCAGCGTGTGGCGATTGCCCGGGCCATCATTGGCCAGCCGAATATCATCCTGGCGGATGAGCCGACGGGAAACTTAGATAGTAAGATGGGGATCGAGGTGATGGACATCCTGCACCAACTGAACCGGGAAGATGGGCGTACGATCGTAATGGTAACCCACAATGAACAACAGGCCCGCCAGACCAACCGCACGATCCGTTTCTTTGACGGACGGCAGATCCAGTAATTCCCTGACTGTATTTCATATTTATGAGTAACTTTTGAATCACAAAATGAAAGAGTATGTTAAAACATTATTTTAAACAGGTGTGGGTGCTGATCCGGCAGGAGAAGTTGTTTAGCGGTATTTATATTGCCGGAACGGGTCTGTCTGTTGCTGTGGTGATGGTTTTATCGATTTTGTTATATGTAGAACTGGCGAATATTTATCCGGAAACCAACCGGGACCGGTTATTATATGTAAAATATGCAGCTATAAAATCAGGGGAGTCGATGAGTAGTTCGGGTTTATCCTATCATACCATAGAGCAATGTTTCCGTAATATGGAAACCGTTGAAGCCGTAACTGCTACGTTGGATACCTGGGGGGAAGATTATTTTGTACAGGTGGACGGGCAAAAAGAGAATATTCAGGTGGATGTTAAGTATGTGGATGATGCCTGGTGGAAAGTATTTCCATTGGTATTCAGATCAGGTGCTCCTTTTACGGCTGCCGATCATCAATCGGGGCTTCTTACGGTGGTCATTAATCAGTCTTTAGCCCGGAAAGTGTTTGGTGATACAGATGCTGTGGGGAAATACCTGACATTAAATCTTCGGCCATACCGTATCTGCGGGGTGGTAAAAGATGTGCCGGTAATCATGAAAAATACATATGCAAATGTCTGGATACCCTATACTGTTAACCCTGATTATAAAGACAGCTTTGCGGAACATGGGATTTTGGGTAGTATGAATGTCACTTTGTTAGCACCTTCATCGGGTAGTGTGCAAAGTGTACAGGAGGAGGCCAGGGAGAATCTACGTAAATATGATTCTACTTTTGAAAATGTAGAGTTTTTGACCATGGGACAACCGGATAGGCATTGGCAGCTCCTTTTCCGCGATTATTGGGGTGAGGGAGATTATTTGACCGGATGGATACTTGCCGGGTTTGTTTTTTTAATTGTTCTGTTGATTCCTTCTGTAAGTCTTTCAGGAATGGTGGATTCACGGATGGAACGCCGTATGTCTGAGCTGGGCATCCGGAGAGCCTTTGGAGCTCCGGCAGGATTACTTTTGAGACAAATCATATATGAAAATTTCTTTTTTACTCTGTTTGGAGGGATGGCCGGACTAATTTTTTCTTATCTGTTTATTTATCTGGGACGGGAACTTGTCTTCATGTGGACTTCTGACTTCTCCATTGTTCCGGTAGAAGCAACCCGTATTTTTTCTCCGGAAATGTTATTCAATTTTCCTGTTTTTCTGATCTCCTTATTCATTTGTCTGATTCTGAATATTCTATCGGCAACTATTCCTGCCTGGCGAGCCTCCCGTCGTGAAATTGTTTATTCACTTAACTCAAAATAATAT